>NZ_JBGFQZ010000020.1:0-60513 GCF_041295535.1 Cellulomonas sp. ICMP 17802
CATTCAGGCTCTTCAACCTGTCCGGAGGCAACCGTTCTAACTTAGCGGAGCCGACCCTCCCCGTCAAACCCCCTCGTCAGAGGCGATTCAGCTGGGGTGGAACCTCAGTTCCGCGCCCGGACGCTCCAGGTGACCGACGATGTGATCGCCGGTCAGGAGTTCCGGGGGGTGTCGCTCGGGGGACCAGCCACCGTGGTTCGATCCGCGGTGTCCGTTCCTCCCTGCCGGGCGACGTCGAGAAGATTACGCAGGGTCGGGGCCGGAGAGCAAATCCCTGCCCGGTGACGCGGGTCACGTCGCCCGGATGGGCGCTGACCTGCGACGACGCTCAGTAGAGCGCGCTCGCCATGGCCCGCCGGGCGGCGATGACGCGGGGGTCCTCGCCGCCGATGACCTCGAACAGGTCGACCAGCCGCACGCGGACGCGCTCACGGTCCGCGCCGGCGGTGGTCCGCAGCACGTCGACCAGTCGCGCGAAGGCGTCCTCGACCTTGCCGCCGAGGATGTCGAGGTCCGCGACCGCCAGCTGCGCGTCCACGTCCGACGGGTCGGCGGCTGCCGCGGCGCGAGCAGCCTGGAGGTCGGCGTCGCGCGTCCGGTCGAGGAGGCCGACCTGCGCCAGCCCCGCCCGGGCGAGCGCGTCGCGCGGGTTCTCCTTGAGCGCCTGCTCGTAGGCAGCGGTCGCGGCGGGCAGGTCGTCACGCTCGATCGCGTCGTAGGCGGCCTGGTGCAGGGGCGGGAGCTCAGGCTCGGGCTCCTCCTGCGGCGCCGGCGCGGAGCCGTCGCTCGGGCGCACGCGGCCCGTGATCCCGTTGGCCTCGGCCGCGGCGAGCACCTGGTCCAGGACGGCCCGCACCTGATCGCGCGGGTAGGCGCCCTGGAACAGCGGCAGCGGCTGCCCGGCCAGGACGGCGACGACGGTCGGCACGCTCTGGGCCTGGAACGCCTGCGTGATCTGCGGGTTGGCCTCCGCGTCGATGCGGGCGAGCTGCCAGCGGCCGGCGTCCTCGTCGGCGAGCGAGGCCAGGTCGGCCGCGACCGTCGCGCTCGCCTCGCTGCGCGGGGACCACAGGACGACGACGACCGGGTACTCCGTGGAGGACTGGACGAGCGCCGGGAACGAGTCCTGGTCGACGTCGACCACGTACGTCCCCGGGGTCGGCAGCCCACCGGGGCTGCCCGGGGCGGGCGTCGCCGGGCGGTTCAGCGTCGAGAGGTCGACGGCGCCGCGGACGTCGAGGCGGGGGCGTGGTCCGGTGGGCTGGGACATGCGTCGATCATCCTTCGGGGCCTGCGTCGGTCGGGTCAGGGGGTGGTGCGGTCCTGCGGTGTCACTCGGCCGTCGCCGACGTGACGGCGTGCTCAGCCGCGAGCAGCTGCACGGGTGCGGTGCTGTCCTTGGGCGGCACGTACATGACGAGCACGTCCGTGAAGTTGCGGACGAAGTTGCTGCCGGCGCTGGTCTTGCCGGTGAGCGCCGCGTAGAAGGGGTCGGAGATCGGGATCGTCCCACCTGCGACCGTCAGCGTCACGGTCGAGACCGTGGCGAGCTGCCCGACGACGATCGCGCCGCCGTCGACAGTCCCCAGGGCGACCACGGACGCCGGGTCCGGGGTGTAGGTCTCGCTGGCGCTGCCTGCCGCCTGCACGCCGGCGGCCGTCGCCGCGCGGGCCGCCTCGATGCTCGTCCGGAACGTGTCCGGGGCGAACGTCGCGGCGAACGTGGACGCGTCCCCGTTGGCCAGGACGTCGGCGTACTGCTGGAGCGCCTCGGTCGGTGTCACCTTCAGCGTCGTGGCGTCGGGGGCGACCACCGGGCTGCCCGTCTCGGGGGCGGCCGTCGGAGGCATCTGGATGCCCGCGCCCATGCGGCCCCAGCCCCACAGCTTGTACGGCTCGCGCGGGGCGGCCTGCTGCATGACCAGGATGCGGGGAGCCTGCAGGTCGTCGGGCTGCTTGGTGACGACCAGCTGGGTCCGCGGCCAGACGTCCGTCTGGGGCACGATCAGCGCCTGGGCGTCCGTGGGCAGCGCCGTGGGCGGCTTCGCGCCTGCGGTCGCGGTGGACCGCAGGTACTCGGCGCTGCGGATGGCCAGGGCCGGACCGTCCACGCGCGGCGCCAGCTGGGCCGGATCGAGCGCGGTGTCGCCCGCGGTCAGGACGGTGCCGAGGTCCGTGAGCACGTCCTGGGACTGCCCGACCGTCGTGGCGGCCGGGGCGACCGCGGGGACCGCCTCCGGCTCCGGCTGCGGCAGCGGGTTGCTGCACGCGGCGAGCCCGAGGAGGAGCACGGCGCCGAGCGCGGCGGCAAGCCGGCGGGAGCGGGGGCTGCGCGTCATCGTCCCTCCTCCTTGGTCGCGTCGGTCTCCGGGTCGGTTCCCGTGGTGTCACCCTCGGTCGGCGGCAGGCCCCAGGCGCGGCGCCAGGCGTCGGCACGCGAGCCGCCCGCGGCGTTCTCGTCGGCGGGGGTCGGGTGCTCGGCCGCGGTCCGCACCCAGGTCGGTCGGCCGGCGTGCACCGGCTCGGCGTCGGGCCCCGCCGGCGAACCCGGCCGCAGGCGCGCACCGGGCGGTGGCGGGACGGCGGACCATCCTGTCGGTCCGCGGGGGTCCGGTGCGGGGGCCGTCGGGGCGGGCGACGGGGCCGTCGGCGCGTGGGCCCAGGACGGGCGGCCGTGCGGGGTCGCGCCGGGATGGGTCGGGGCCGCCGGGTTGACCGCGGGTTGTGCCGGGTCGGTCGCCGCAGGTCCGGCCTGCGAGGCGGTGGGCGCAGGCTGGGCAGACGGGCGGTCCGGCTGTGCGGTCGACGGGGTCGGTGCCCAGCCGGACGCGGCGACCGGCCGCCCGGTGGTGGTCGGTGCCGTCGGCGCGGCGGGCCCGTCCGGCGTCGTCGGCGGACTCGCCACGGTCGGCATGGAGCCCGTGGGCGGCCGCAGGGCGCGCCGGGTCGTCGGGACCGCGGACGGCGCGCCGGAGGCGGCGGGCACCGGTGCCGCGGCCGTCTCGTCGGGAGCCGGGGCCGCGACCCGCGGGACCGAGCCGGTGCGCGGCCTCGCCGCCCGAGCCTGTGCGGCCTCGCGCAGCTGGCGGCGGGTGAGGACCGGGACGTCGTCGACCGCGCCGACGGTCACGCTGTCGACCGCGGGGATGGCGCCGGTGGTCACGGGGTGCCAGACGGGCTCGTCGAGACCCGCGCGACGACGGCGGACGTCGCGCAGGAGCAGCCAGCCGGCCAGGAGCAGCAGCAGGACGCCCACGACCACGCACGGCCAGAGCCACGGGGTGGTGACCACGCGGGGCCAGGCGAGCGAGAGCGTCGGGGCGGACTCGCCCGTGCTCACCGCGAGGAGGCTCCAGCGGCCCTCCTGCGCGGGCCACTCGAGCGTCGCGGACCCCTTCCCGGTCTTCTCGACGACCCAGAGGTCGGAGCCCGTCGGGTCGGCCGCCGTGGCGGGTGCGGCGGCCGCGGAGTCCGACGGCGCCGGGGTGGCGGCGTCGGCAGCAGGTGCGGTCGCGGCGTCCGAGGGTGCGGCGGTCGGTGCGGGGGCCGCCACGTCCTTGACCGCCAGCGTGTGCCAGCCGGACAGGCCGGTGACGGTGCCGTGCGCGTCGGTGCCCACCCAGCCGGCGACGTCCGTGTCCCGGCCGACCGCGAGCACGACGTTCCCGCCGTCGGGCACGCTCACCTTCACCGTGACGGGGTCGCCGCCGAGCTCGAGGACGCCGGGCTCGGTGACGAGCGTGTGGGGGCCGCCGGACGTCGTCGCGACGAGGACGTCGTCAGCACGCCACACCGTCGCGGAGGCGATGCCGAGACCGATGACGACCAGTCCGACGACGCCGACGGCGGCGATGATCAGTCGCTTGAGCACGCAGGATCCTCCAGGGACGAGAAACCCCCAGGATAGGCAGAGCCTCACGTCCCGGCCGAACCGGGACCGAGTGGACGGATGGGCGTCGATGTGCGTGGCCGGGCCGACGCCGTCCGCGGCGCCGTGAACACGCGTATCCTGACCGGCGGGCTCCGGAAGTCGACGAGCGCCTCGACCGAGGCTGCTCCGCGCGGAGCCACCGTGCCCAGGAGGACTGCTCGTGCCCGACGCCCGGACCCCCTTCCCCGTCGTCAACTTCCGCGGATACGAACGCGAAGCCGTCGACGCCCGAATCACCGGGCTCGAGAAGGCCCTCGCGGACGCCCGCGCCCAGGTCGAGGCCCTCGACGGCCGCGCCATGCAGGTGGCCGGCGAGCTCTCCGAGGCGCACCGCCAGCTGCGTGAGGCCGAGCGGCCCACCTACTCCGGGCTGGGCTCGCGGATCGAGCAGCTGCTGCGGTCGGCCGAGGAGCAGTCGTCGGACGTCGTCACCCAGGCGAACGCCCAGGCCGCCGACGCACTCGCCCGCGCCAAGCTCGCGTCCGGCCAGCTGCGCGCCCGCGCCGAGAACGAGGTCGCCGAGGTCGTCGCCACGGCCCGTCGCGAGGCCGACGAGGTCAAGACCACGGCCGCCGCCGAGGCCGAGAGCACGCTCCTGGCCGCCCAGCGCCGCGCCGAGGAGCTGGTCGGGTCCGCCGAGCGCGAGGCCGCCCGCATCCAGAGCGCGATCACGACCGAGGAGAGCGAGCGGCGCAGCTCGCTCGAGCGCGAGCTGGGCACGCTGCGCGCCAGCGTCGAGCACGAGGCCACGCAGCTGCGCATCGCGACGGAGCGGACCGCGAGCGAGCTGCGGTCGCGCGCAGAGATCGAGACGACCGCCCAGCGCGAGGAGGCCGAGCGGTACGCGCTCGACCTGCGCCAGAGCGCCGACGCCGACACCACGGAGCTGCGCCAGCGGGTCGAGGGCGAGCTCGCCGCGGCGCGCGTCGAGGTCGACCGGTACGTGGCCCAGCAGCGCAGCGACGCCGCCGCCGAGGTGGGTGCCGCCCGCCAGCAGGCCGCCGAGGAGGTCACGTCGCTGCGGGTGCAGACCCAGGAGTACGCCGACGGCGTGCGCGCGGCAGCCGAGCGGGACGCCGCCGCGCTGCAGCAGCGCGTCGCGGCCGAGGTCGCGGCCCTGCGCGTCGAGGCCGAGCAGTACGCGGCGTTCGTCCGCGCGCAGGCCGAGCGCGAGACCGGCGAGCTGCGGTCGAAGACGTCCGACGAGCTCACCGCGCAGCGGGCCGAGGCCGACCAGGCGGTCGTCGCGCTGCGTGGCGACGCCGACCGGTACGCCACCGACCTGCGCGCGCAGGCCGAGCGGGAGACCGGCGAGCTGCGCGAGCGGACCGTCACCGAGACCACCCACCTGCGGGACCTGACCACGCGCGAGGCCGCGGAGCTGCAGGAGGTCACCGCCCGGGAGACCGGCGAGCTGCGGTCCGCCGCCGACCGCGAGACCGCGGAGCTGCGCGAGCGCACCCGCCTCGAGGTGGAGCGGGCGCTCACCGACGCCCGACGTTCCGCCGCCGAGCTCACGGCCGCGGCCAAGGCCCACGCCGACGAGATGGTCCGCTCCGCGGAGCAGCAGCTGGCCGACGCCGAGCTGACCATCGCCTCGCGCCGCGAGGCGGCCGAGCGCGACGACGCCGAGCGCCACGAGCGGGCACGGTCCGAGACCGAGCACCTGGTGCGCGACGCCGAGGCGCACGCCGCCGAGGCCGAGCAGCGGGTGGCCAAGGCGCTGGCGCAGGCCGACAAGGTGCGCACCGACGCCGAGCAGCACGCCAAGGAGCTCATCTCCAACGCGCGCAAGAATGCCGACCGCGTGGTGGCCGAGGCCCGCGAGCACGCCGAGAAGCAGATCTCCGACGCGATGATCGAGTCGGAGCGCGAGCGCACGTCCGCCACGCGCCAGGTCGAGGACCTCAACCGCCAGCGCGAGTCGATCACGTCCTACCTCGACGAGCTGCGCAACCTGCTCGGGCACAACCCCGACCGCGCCACGCTCGAGCGGGCGACACGGGCGGAGCAGGCGTTCGAGAAGGAGCAGAAGTCGGCTCCGGCGGCGGCCAAGAGCGGCGGCGACAAGAGCGGCGGCGACGCTCCGGCGGCGCCCGCCGGGAAGCCGGCGCGTCCCGCGTCGCGGCCCACCAAGTCGCGCCCGGCCCCCGTGTCGGCGGCTGTGCCGGTGGTCGCGGAGGCACCCGCCGCCGACGGGTCGGCCCCGTCGACCGACGAGTCCGGCAAGGCGACGGCCGAGGACGCCGTCGAGACCAGCGGCGCCACCGAGAGCACCGAGGTCGTCGAGAGCAGCGAGGTCGTCGGGGGCGGCGACGCCGTCGAGAGCGGCGACGTCAAGGACGAGCCCGCCGCTGCCGATGCCCAGGACGAGCAGCCCGCCGAGAAGGACGACGCAGCCGCGCCGACCCGCTGACGGGCACGTCGGAGGGCACCCGTGACCGATCAGACCGCGTCCGACGCGACCGCCCGCTGGCGCGAGGAGCGCCGCGCGGCGGCCGCGGCGCACGGCGAGCTGCTGGCCGAGCGCCAGCGGGCGGAGTCCGCCCGGGCGCAGGAGCTGATCGACGCGTTCCTGATCCGGGTGGCTCGCCTGGGCCCGCAGCCGGTCGAGCTGTCCGCGCGCAGCTACGACGGCCGGGCGCGGTACCGCACGCCGCTGACGGGCTGGTACCTGCGGCGCGACGAGACGGTGGCCATCGACACCACCGGCAAGTTCTACGTGCTCACGACGCCGCCCAGCCTGGCCGCGCGCTTCCGCGGGGTGACCCCCGAGCCGTCCGCTCCCCCGCTGGTGATCGGCGCGGGCGGCAAGGACGGCGAGTCGCTCGACATGTCCGAGGCCCTGCGGCGCGTGCTGGGGCGATAGGTCCCTACGCGGGGTCGGCGGCCTGGGCCAGCTCGGCGAGGGCTGCGGCCACCGCGGCGGGCTGCTCGACGGCGGACAGGTGTCCCGCCCCGGGGATCACCACCAGGCGCGCGTCGGCGGCCGTCGCGACCAGGTGCTCCGCGGCCTCGAGCGGGGTGACCGTGTCCTCGTCGCCCACCACCGCGACCACCGGGCCCGCGAAGCCGCGGAGGACCTCCGAGCGGTCGGGCCGGGCGGCCATCGCGCGCTGCGACCACGCGATGCCGGTGGGCTCCTGCTGGTCGATCCAGGCGGCGACCTCGTCGGCGACCTCGGGCCGGGCGGCCCGGGTGGTCTCCCCGAGCAGCGACGTGGCCATCGGCCGCACGGGGTCGACCGAGCCCGTGGCCTCCGCCTCCGCGGCGATCCGCAGGCGGTTCGCGCGCGCGTCGGGCGCGTCCGCGGTCGACTTGGTGTCCACCAGGGCGAGGCCCGCGACGAGGTCCGGGTGCCGCTCGACCAGCGCGAGCGCGACGTAGCCGCCCATCGAGAGGCCGGCGACCACCGCGCGCTCGATGCCGGCCGCGCGCAGGGTCGACGCGACGTCGTCGGCGGACGCCTCGAGCGCCGGCTCGGGCAGGTCCCTCGCGCGGCCGGGGGTCCCCGGCAGGTCGATCGCATGCACCGCGCGACCGGGCGGGAGGGCCGCCGCGACGCCGTCCCACATCCGGTGGTCGAGGGGGAAGCCGTGCAGCAGGACGAGCGGCAGCGTGTCGTCGCCCTCGCGGTAGGTGTGCAGGCTCATGCGTCGTCCTCCGCCGTGCTGCTGGGACCCGCCCAGTGGGTGGGCAGCGGGACCTCGTGACCGGGGAGCACGTGCGCGACGATCTCGTCGAGCACCCGACGGACCGCGGTCTCGCCCACCCACAGGTGCTTGGCGCCGTCGACGCCGATGACCTCGGCCTGCGAGACACGCGCGAACCGCCGGCGGGCTTCCTCGGGGCGCAGGTAGTCGTCGAGCTCCGGGACCAGCACCACCAGCGGCTTGCCGAACTGCGCCCACGCGTCGAGGTCCGCGTCCGTGGCGCGGTGCAGCGGCGGAGACAGGAGGATCGCGCCCTCGATCGACGGATCGCGACCGTGCATGAGCACCAGCTCCGTGCCGAAGGACCAGCCGACCAGCCAGCGCCTCGGCAGGTCGTGGAACTCGGCGAACTCGATCGCGGCGTGCACGTCGAACCGCTCGGCGACACCCGCGTCGAAGGTGCCGCCGCTGGTGCCGCGGGGGCTGGCCGTGCCGCGCGTGTTGAAGCGCAGGACCGCGAGGTCCGCGAGCGCCGGCAGCCGCCACGCGGCCTTGCGGTAGACGTGCGAGTCCATGTACCCGCCGTGCGTCGGCAGCGGGTGGAGCGTCACCAGGGTCGCGGCGGGCGGGCGGTCGACCGGCACCGCCAGCTCGCCGACGAGCGTCAGGCCGTCGGCCGTGTGCAGCTCGACGTCCTGGCGGACGGCGGGCAGGACCGTGAGCGAGCGGATGAGGCCGGGATCGGTCGTGGGCGTGGTCATCGGGACGAGCCTAGGACGCCTTCGGCCAGCGCACCCGCGAGGTCCAGGACGTCGGCCACGCCGTCGTCCGCGTTCGACGCGCACCGGCGCGCCGCGGCCGCGAGGACCGCCGGGTGCGCGTTGGCCACCGCGAAGGACGTGCCCGCCCAGCCCAGCATCGACAGGTCGTTGGGGGCGTCGCCGACGGCCCACACGTCCGCCGCGTCGATGCCGCGGGCGGCCGACCAGTCGGCGAGCGTCGCCGCCTTGGTGATGCCCGGCCCGGAGATCTCGCCCAGGCCGGACGCGCCCGAGTCGGCCACGATCCCGAGGTCGCCGACGACGGCCGCGAGCTCGGCGGCGAACGCGTCCGTGATCGGGCGCGTGCTGCGGACCAGCAGCTTGAAGGTCGACGGGCCGAGCACGTCCTCGATGCGGTCGGCCGTCGGGCTGCCCGGCGGCACGTGGTGCGTCGAGAGGAACCGGGTCTCGTGCGCGAAGCCGTCGACGCTCTCCGCGGCGAGGTGCACCGCCTCGGGACCGCCCCAGGCCGCCCTGATCCGATCGGCGATCCGCGCGACGAGGTCGGGCGGCATCCCCCGCTCCGCGAGCACCCGTCCGCTGCCCACGTCGAGCACCGCGGCGCCGTTGGCGCAGATGGCGACGCCGTGGCCGGCCACGTGCGGCGCCAGGTGACGCAGCCACCGCGGCGGCCGGGCCGTCACGAACACCACCTCGACACCGGCGTCGGCGGCTCGGACCAGGGCCTTCGCCGTGCGCTCGGACACCGAGCCGTCCGGGCGCAGGAGCGTGCCGTCGAGGTCGGTGGCCAGGAGCCGGGGAGCGCGGATCATCGGCGCGTCGGGCCGCGGCGCGCGCGGGCCTGCCAGCAGGAGCTGTGCCAGTGGCGCCGGTCGTCGAGGGCCTCGCCGAAGAGGCCGTCGGTGCGCCACGCGACGACGTGGGCCGTGCCGGGGGTGACCACCTGGTCGCAGCCCGGGCAGCGGTACCCGCGGTCGGAGCCGCGGACGTGCTGGACCACCCACTCGCCGTCCGGCGCGGACTCGGAGCGGCGGCTGCCCGTGGCCCGGTCGAGGTCGAGCTCGACGTGCTCGGCGCCGTACGGCCGCTTCGTCGATCGTCGTCCCACTCCGCCATCCTCCCCCACGCACCGCCGACGTCCGCACGATCGAGCGCCCGGGCGAGCAGATGTGCGGACGCTACCGCCCGGGCCGGGGGACATCCGCGTGATCGAGCGCCCGGGCGACCGAATGTGCGGACGTCGTGGGGAGAGGTGCGGGACGTCCGAGCACATGAGGGCTATGGCAGCCAGGTGCTCGGACGTTGCTGTCAGAGGTGCGCAACGTCCGAGCACATGAGGGCTGTGGCAGCCAGGTGCTCGGACGTTGCGGGATGGAGAGATGGCGACGGCCGAGCTCCCGGGCGGGGGCTCGGCCGTCGGTGGGGTCAGAGGGCGGCCGACTCCGGGGTCGGGATCGTGCTGGTGCGCAGGAGCTCCCGGTACCAGAGGCCCGAGTCCTTGACGGTGCGCTCGAGGGTGTCGTAGTCGACGCGGACCACGCCGAAGCGGCGGTCGTAGCCGTAGGCCCACTCGAAGTTGTCCATCAGCGACCAGACGAAGTAGCCGCGCACGTCAGCGCCGCGCTCGATGGCCTCGCCGACGGCGTCGATGTGGTCGTGGAGGTAGGCGACGCGGTCGGCGTCGTGCACCCGGCCGTCGGCGCTGACCTCGTCGTAGAACGCGGCGCCGTTCTCGGTGATGGCCATGGGCACGCCCGGGTAGCGGTCGTGGATCTCGAGCAGCAGGTCGACGAGCCCCTGCGGCTCGATGTTCCAGCCCATCGCCGTGTGCGGGCCGGGCTGCGGGAGGAACTCGACGTTCGTCGCGCCGATCCAGGGGCTGTGCACCGACGAGCGGTGGCCGTCCGGGCCCGGGGTGCCGTCGCCGTCGGGCGGCGTGCCGTGCTGGACGCGGCCCGTGGAGTAGTAGTTGACGCCGAGGAGCGCGAGCGGGACCTGGATGAGGTCGAGGTCGCCGTCGAGGACGAACGACCAGTCGCTGATGTGCTCGGTGTCGGCGAAGACCTCCTTGGGGTACTCGCCGTCGAGCATCGGGCGCAGGAACACCTCGTTGGCGATGGTGTCGATGCGCCGCTTGGCCTCGACGTCCTCGGGCGCGTCGGTCGCGGCGCGCGTGACGTGCAGGTTGAGGGTCACCGAGACCGGCGTGTCCTGGCCCAGCACGTCCTTGATGGCGCGGCCGGCCAGGCCGTGCGCGAGGTTGAGGTGGTGCACGGCCGCCAGCGCCTTCGCGTCGTCGGTCACGCCAGGGGCATGCACGCCCGAGCCGTACCCGAGGAACGCGGAGCACCACGGCTCGTTCAGCGTGGTCCACAGGTGGATGCGGTCGCCCAGCACCTCGGCGAGCTTGCGCGCGTACGCCTCGAAGGCGATGGCGGTCTGGCGGTTGGCCCAGCCGCCCTCGTCCTCGAGCGCCTGCGGGAGGTCCCAGTGGTACAGCGTGGCGACGGGCTTGATGCCGGCGGCGATGAGGCGGTCGGCCAGGTCGACGTAGAAGTCGAGGCCGGCCTGGTTGAACTCGCCCGAGCCGGTGGGCTGGACGCGGGGCCACGCGATCGAGAACCGGTAGGCCTGCAGGCCGAGGTCCTGCATGATCGCGACGTCCTCGGCCACGCGGTGGTAGTGGTCGGCCGCGACGTCGCCCGTGTCGCCGTCGAGCACCTTGCCGGGCGTGCGGGAGAACGTGTCCCAGATGGACGGCAGACGCCCGTCCTCGTCGACCGCACCCTCGATCTGGTACGACGCGGTGGCCGATCCCCAGAGGAAGTCGGCGGGGAACTGGCGTCCGGAGGGGCGCGTGATCGTCATGGTGGGGGTCCTTCGGTCGAGCGGACTGGTCCGGGCGGCTGCAGGTCTGCGGGGTGGCGGGCCGCGGCGCTCGACCGGCTCCTGCGCCGGTGGACCACGGGCCGCCCCCATGTCGAAACGATACGATACACATCGTGGGAACGCTCCCGCCACCCCGGTTGCCCGGGGCGGCGGGAGCCGTCAGAGCGCGAGCTCGACCGCGTCCTGCCCGGCGCCCGCGCTCACGGCGGGTCCGTCGAGGCCGATCTGCACGTGCCAGGGACCCGTCGCGCCGCGCGCCGCGACCCGCACCGTGCCGCCGTCGCGCTCGACCACGAACGTGGCCGGCTCGCCGCCGTCCTGCGCCGGGACGAGCACCACGGACCGGTGCCCGTCGGCCGGCTCGAACAGGCGCAGCGTGACGCCGTCGGCCCAGTCGTAGTCCGGCCGGTCGGTGCGCGCGCCGACCGGCAGGACCGCGTCCGGCCGGACGTACACGGGCAGCGACGAGAAGCCGTGCTGCTCGCGCACCCAGCGCGGGCCGGTGACCTGTCCGCCGTCGAGCAGCGAGGTCCATGTGCCTTCGGGCACGTAGACGTCGACGTGCCCGTCGGCGGAGAACACGGGCGCCACCAGCACGTTCTCGCCCAGCATGTACTGGGTGTCGACGGTGGCCGCGCCGGGGTCGTCGGGGAACTCGAGCACCATCGGGCGCATGACCGGCAGGCCCTGCTCGTGGGCGTCGAGCCCGAGCCGCCCGAGGTACGGCATGAGAGCGAGCTTGAGCTCGGTGAACGTGCGCGTGACGTCCACGGCCTCGTCGTCGAACGCCCACGGCACCCGGTACGAGTCCGAGCCGTGCAGCCGGCTGTGGGAGGAGAGCAGCCCGAACGGCAGCCACCGCTTGAACACGGCGGCGTCGGGGGTGCCCTCGAACCCGCCGATGTCGTGGCTCCAGTAGCCGAAGCCCGACGACGAGAGCGACAGGCCCCCGCGCAGCGACTCGGCCATCGACACGAACGTCGACTCGCAGTCGCCGCCCCAGTGCACCGGGAACTGCTGGCCGCCGGCGGTCGCGGAGCGGGCGAACAGCACGGCCTCGCCCTGGCCGCGCTCGGCCTCGAGCAGCTCGAAGACCGCGCGGTTGTACTGGTGCGTGTAGTGGTTGTGCATGCGCTCGGGGTCCGAGCCGTCGTGCCAGACGACGTCGGTGGGGATCCGCTCGCCGAAGTCCGTCTTGAACGCGTCGACGCCCTGGCCCAGCAGCCGCCGCAGGTGTCCCTGGTACCAGGCGACTGCCTCGGGGTTGGTGAAGTCGACCAGCGCCATGCCGGCCTGCCACTGGTCGGTCTGCCAGACCGAGCCGTCGGCCCGCGTCACCAGGAAGCCGCCCGCGCGCCCCTCCTCGAACAGGACCGAGCGCTGGGCGATGTACGGGTTGATCCAGACGCAGACCTTGAGGCCCTTGGCGTGCAGCCGCTCCAGCAGGCCCTCGGGGTCGGGGAACGTCGCCGGGTCCCACGTGAAGTCGGTCCAGTGGAACGCGCGCATCCAGAAGCAGTCGAAGTGGAAGACGCTCAGCGGCAGCCCGCGCTCGGCCATGCCGTCGACGAACGACATCACGGTGGTCTCGTCGTACTGCGTGGTGAACGACGTCGACAGCCACAGCCCGTAGGACCAGGCCGGCACGCGCGCGGGGCGGCCGGTCAGCGCGGTGTATCGACGCAGGACGTGCTTGGGCGTCGGCCCGTGGATGACGTAGTACTGCAGGCTCTCGCCCGGGACGGAGAACTGCGTGCGCGAGACCGCCTCGGAGCCGACCTCGAACGAGACCCGTCCGGGGTGGTCGACGAAGACGCCGTAGCCCGCGTCGGACAGGTAGAACGGCACGTTCTTGTACGCCTGCTCGCTGGCGGTGCCGCCGTCCTCGTTCCAGACGTCGACCGACTGGCCGTTCTTGACGAAGGCGCCGAACCGCTCGCCGAGCCCGTAGACGTGCTCCCGGACGCCCAGCGACAGCTGCTCGTGAACGTAGGAGTCGCCGCGCGCGTCCGTGACGACTCCGACGCTGCGCGCCGTCGACGAGGTGAGCACCCGCCCGTCCGCCTCGAACTCGACGCCCCACTCCCCCGTCGTGGCCACCCGGGCCGTGAGCCCGCCGGACCGCAACGAGGCCACCGGGCCGTCGGCGACGACCTTGACGTCCGCCGCCGACCGCGCGACGTCGAACGCCGGGCCGCGGTCCACGCCGCCCACGTGGTGCTCGATGCGGACGCCGATCACGTCGTCCATGGGCGACGAGAACGTCACGGTGACGAGCGGGCGGTTGAGGGTGTCGCCCCGCGACGTCAGCGGGACCGTCGCGCTGTAGACCGTGAGCGTGTCCTCGCCCACCACGACGTCGGCGACGCTGCGCGGGCGCAGCACCTGGACGCCGGGGAGGAGCTGCCAGTAGCCGTCGGTGAACTTCATGGGTCGATGCCTTTACTTGACTGCGCCGGCGGTGACGCCGCGGGTCAGGGTGCGCTGGAACAGGAGGAAGAACAGGACCGCGGGCACGAGCGAGACGAGGGCACCGGCGTTGGTGGTCGGCGCATCCATCATCCGGTCACCCTGCAATGACGCCAGTGCCACAGGGATGGTCTGCGTGTCGTTGGAGGTCAGCATGACCAGCGGGATGAAGAACTCGTTCCAGGTCCAGATGAAGAAGAAGATCATCAGCACGGACAGCGTCGGCCGGACCACGGGGAACACGACGCGCCACAGCACCTGCCAGCGGGTGGCGCCGTCCAGCGCCGCCGCCTCGAGCAGCGCCTTGGGGAACGTGCTGAGCACCGAGGACAGCAGGTAGGTGCCGAACGCCGACTGGATGACGGTGAAGATGATGATCACCGACCACGGCGAGTTGGACAGGCCGGCCTGCTGCGCCATGGTGAACAGGGGGTAGATCAGGGCCTCCTGCGGCAGCATCGTGGCCAGCAGGAACAGCGTCACCACCCAGAGCCGGCCCTTGATCCGCCCGATGCCGATCGCGTACGAGTTCAGCAGCGAGAGCAGCGTGCCCGCGATGGCGACCGCGCCGGAGATCCAGATCGAGTTGAGCAGCTTCTGCGGGAAGTTCACGCGGTCCCAGAACGCCTTGACGCCCGTGGTGTAGAACTCCTGCGGCCAGCTGAGCGGACCGTTCGCGGAGTAGTCCGCCGGGGACTTGAACGCGTTGAGCAGCATGATGAGGAACGGCACGATCATCAGCAGCGCGACGAGCACCGCGAACGCGAGCACGAACCAGCGGGCCGTCCCGCGGCGGTGCCGGGCACCGCTCGGCAGGTCGGCGTGCACCTTCGTCGCCGGAGCGGCGACCACCTCGACGGCCATCAGCCGACCCCTTCCTTGCGCTCGGACCGCGCCTGCAGCACGAGGATGATCCCGGCGACGACGACGATCACGAGCGTGAGCACGTTGGCCACCGCGGCGCCGTAGCCGACCTTCGACTTGTCGAAGAAGTTGAGGTACGAGTAGTAGCTGGGCACCAGGGTCGAGCCCTCCGGGCCGCCGCGGGTCAGCACGTAGATCGGGCCGAACACCTTGAGCGCGGCCACGGTGCACGTCAGCACCACGACGAACGTCTCGGGCTTGATCTGCGGGATCGTGATCGCCCGGAAGCGGCGCCACCAGCCGGCGCCGTCGAGCTCGGCCGCCTCGTACAGCTCGGGGTCGACGCGCTGGAGCGCCGACATGAAGATGACGACCGGGTAGCCGATCTGCACCCACACGAGCACGAGCATCACGCTGGGCAGCGCGGTGGTGGGCGACCCCAGCCAGTTGGGCGGGTTCTCGATGCCGATCGACCGCAGGATCTCGTTGACCGCGCCGGTCTGCGCGTTGAGGATCCAGTTCCACAGCACGCCGGCGACGGCGACGGGGAGGATCTGCGGCAGGTAGTACGTGGCCCGCAGCACCGAGGCGGAGCGGGCGCCGAACGTCTTGCCCAGGTAGTCGAAGAGCACGGACGCCAGCAGGAGCCCGATCAGGGTCGGCACGATCACCATCGCGACGATCATCGAGATCGAGTTCCGGAACGAGGTCCAGAACTGCTCGTCGTGCAGCAGCGCCGTGTAGTTGTCGACGCCGACCCAGATGTGAGGGGCCATGCCCCCCTTCCACTTCTGGAAGGAGTACACGACGTTCGTCGCGAACGGGATGCCGATGACGACCACGAACCCGATCAGACCGGGCACCAGGTACGGCAGGTAGGGCACCCACGTGGGGCGGGTCCGGCGGCGACGGGGAGCACGCGTGGTGGCGGGCGGCGCGGCGTCGAGCGTGCGGTCGTGCAGAGCGTCGGTGCTCATGGGGTCCTCCGTGGGGCGGGCCCGGCGGCCCGGGCGGGTGCTGACTGCGGGCAGCTCCCGCCCGGGCACGACGGGGTCACTCGCCGAGCAGGTCCTGCTTGCCGGACTCGTAGGCGTCCTTGAGGCCGTCGAGCACCTCGTCGGGCGACTTCGACTGGTTGACCAGCGACTGCAGCTGGCTGACGATCACGTCGTAGAACCCCGCGACCGGCCAGTCCGGGTAGTAGGCCAGGCCGTCGTCGCCGAGGATGTCGGTGAAGTTCTGCGTGAGCTCCGCCGTCTTCGGGTCCGTGATGGTGGACGGGTCGCCGGCGACGGGCAGACCGCCCGCCTGACCGAGCACGTCCTGCACCTCGGGGCGCAGCGTGATGTCGATGAAGTCCTCGGCCAGCGTCTTGGAGTCCGCGTTGGTGGGGACCACCCAGATGTTGCCGGACGAGCCCGGGTGCAGCGTGTTCTCGGGGAACAGGGTCTGCGCCCAGTCGAACGTGATCTCGGACTGCAGGCGGCCGAACCACCACGAGCCGGAGACCATGATCGGGTAGGTGCCCGCGATGAACGAGGTGCCCATGTCCTCGGCGGTCAGGCCGGCCGAGTCGGACGCGATGTAGCCCTTCTTGACCCACTCGTCGAGCTTCTCGGTCGCCTTGGTCATGGCGTCGCCGTGCCAGTCGACGTCGTTCTTGAACAGCTGGTAGTCGTCCACCAGCGCGCGGTCGCCGTAGTGCAGCACCAGCTCGTACCAGAGCTGGCCCAGCGGGTACTCCGCGCCGGCCTCGGCGAGCGGCGTGACGCCGTTCTGCTTGAAGGTGGCGAGGGCGGCCTCGAACTCGTCGAAGGTGGTCGGGACCGCGATGCCGTACTGCGCGAACAGGTCCTTGTTGAGGTAGACGCCGACGAACTCGCCGTAGTTCGGCACGCCGTACCAGTCGCCCGAGCCCATGAGCCCGTTCTCGTCGTACGTGGCGGTCGTGGCCAGGGAGCCGCTGAGCTTGGTGTCCCAGCCCTTCTCCTTGGCGACGTCCGTCAGCGGGGTCAGCAGGCCCTGCGACGCGAGCTGGCCGGCCGTGGCGTTGCCCTTGTTGTACTCCATGACGTCCGGGACGTCGTCGCCGGTGAGCACGATCTTGGCGTTCTTCTGGATCTGCTCGAACGTCTGGTGCTCGACGTCGACCGTCACGCCCGGGTGCTCCGTCTTGAAGATCTCGATGGCCTTGTTCCAGGCCTGACCCATGGCGGACTCGTCGTTCTCGTAGTGCCAGATGGTGAGCGTCTTGGTGTCCGCGTCACCGTCTCCGCCGCCGCTGCCCCCGCCGCTGCTGCTGCAGGCGGCCAGTGCGAGCGGGGCGAGGAGGGCGGCGGTACCGACGGCCGCCCATCGCCGTGTGCTGATCCTCATCCGGGTTCTCCTCATCGAGTGGATGGTCGGGTGTGAGGCCCGATCGTCGAAGCGCTTCGATAACTTAGCGTCCGATTCTTTCGTTGTCCAGCCGGGGTTGGTGGGGCTTTTGCCGGACTGCATCAACGGCTATCGTCGAAGCGCTTCGCCGTGGAGGCCGTGCCCTCGGTGCAGGCTCCCGGTCCGACCGGGGGCTGCCCGCTAGGGTGACTCCCGGCGCCCGGGTCCCGGGGCTCGACGCGAAGGAGGGGCGGTGCCGTGACCACGATCGACGACGTCGCACGAGCGGCGGGCGTCTCGGTGTCGACCGTCTCGTACGCCCTGTCCGGAAAGCGCCCGATCTCGGCCTCGACCCGGCAGCGGGTCGAGCGCGCCGTGCGCGAGCTGGGCTACCGACCGCACGCCGGCGCCCGCGCGCTCGCCTCGCAGCGCACCAGCGTGCTCGCGCTCATGGCGCCCCTGCGCGTCGACGTCAACGTCGGCGTGATCATGCAGTTCGTCACCGGGGTGGTCACGCGCGCCCGCGACTTCGAGCACGACGTCCTGCTGCTCACCCAGGACGACCACGCCGGCATCGAGCGGGTGGCGGCCGGGTCGATGGTCGATGCGGTGATCATGATGGACGTCGAGGCCGAGGACCCCCGGCTCCCCATCCTGCGCCGCCAGCGCCAGCCCGCCGTGCTCATCGGGCTGCCCCGCGACGCCTCGGGCCTCTCGTGCGTCGACCTCGACTTCGAGGCGGTCGCGCGCACCGCGGTCGACCACCTCGCGGACCTCGGGCACCGCCGGATCGCGCTGATCGGCTCGCCGCAGGCCGTGCTCGACCGGCACACCACCTACGCCCAGCGCATGGTCCGCGGGTTCCGGTCCGAGACCGAGCGCCTCGGCGTCGAGGCCGTCTTCGAGCCGTGCGAGTCGTCGGTCGCCGGCGCCGTGGACGCGCTCGACCGCGTCCTCGCCCGGCTGCCCGGCGTGACCGGGCTCGTGGTGCACAACGAGGTCGCCCTGCCGGCCGTGCTGGCGACCCTGCGCGAGCGCGGGATCGAGGTGCCGCGAGACGTCTCCGTGGTCGCCGTCTGCCCCGAGGACGTCGCGCTCGGTCAGGTGCAGGCACTCACGGCGGTGAGCATCCCGGCCACGCGGATCGGGGCGGTCGCGGTCGAGATGGTCATGCACCGGCTCGACCACGGCCAGGAGGCCGAGACCCGGCTGCTGGCGCCCGAGCTCACGGCCCGGACCACCACCGCGCCGGCGTCATAGCCAGGCGCCCCCGCGCAGCACGCGCAGGGGCCGCAGCTCGTCGTCGACGAGCACGAGGTCGGCCCGCCGTCCCGCGGCCAGCGCGCCGAGGTCGCGGCGGCCGAGCACGTCCGCCGGGGTGGTCGCCGCCGCGAGCACGGCGTCCTCGAGCGGGATCCCGGCGGCGACGACGTGGCGGACCACGTCGAGCAGGTGCGCCACTCCCCCGGCGATCGCGCCGGTCTCATCGGCCACCCTCGCCACCCCGTCGGCGACCACGACCTCCATGGGCCCGAGCCGGTACGACCCGTCGGGCATGCCCGCGGCCGCCATGGCGTCGGTGACCAGCGCTATCGAGCCGGCGCCCACCAGGTCGAACACCGACCGGACCGTGCCGTCCGCCAGGTGGGTGCCGTCGGCCACCAGCTCCACCACGAGCTCGCCGCGCGCGGCGGCCGCGAGGCACGCGGCGATCGGGCCCGGGTCGCGGTGGTGCAGGGGGCGCATGCCGTTGAACAGGTGCGTGGCCGTCAGCCGGCCGTTGGACCGCGCGGCCAGCAGGTCGAACCCGCGGTCCACGGCGTCGTCCACCTGCTCGGCCGACGCGTCGGTGTGGCCGATCGAGGGCACCGCGCCGGCGTCGACCAGGGCCTCGATCACGCCGCCGGCCCCGGGGACCTCCGGCGCGACCGTCATCGTGACCAGGTGACCCCCCGCCGCCTCCGCGAGGCGGCGCACCAGCTCCGGGTCGCCCGGCAGCATGTCGGCGGGGTTCTGGGCGCCGCAGCGGTCCGCCGACAGGAAGGGCCCCTCGAGGTGGATGCCGACGATCTCGCCCGCGTCCGCGAGGCCTGCCAGCAGGGCGGTCCGCTCGAGCAGGGCGTCCGTCGGGGCCGTGACCAGCGACGCGACCAGGCTGGTGGTGCCGTGCCGGCGGTGCTCGTCGACCGCGCGCTGGGCGTCCGCCGCGTCGACGGCGTCCGGGAAGCTCGCTCCCCCGCCGCCGTGGCAGTGCAGGTCGACCAGGCCCGGCAGGATCGTCGCGTCGCTCGGCTCCGGCAGCGTCCATGCCGGCGGCAGGCCGTCGGCCGGGCCGACCCACACGATCGTGGCGTCGTCGACGACCACGGCGCCGTCGTCGAGGATGCCGCGGGGAGTCACCAACCGGCCACGCAGGATGAGGGTCACGGGCTCATCCTTGCGCACGCGACGGACGACTCCGCACCGGGTAGCGTGCCGAGCGTTGGCCGCGCACACCGGCGTGCGCACCCCGGCGCGAGGAGCAGCGGTGAGCATCGCGAGTCCCTACCCTGACGTCGACGTCCCGGACGTCTCCGTGTTCGACCACGTGCTCGGGAGCCTCTCCCCCGACGAGCTCAGCACGGTCGCGGTGGTCGACGGGGACGCCGAGCTCACCTACGGCGACCTGGTCGACCGAGTCCTCGCCGTGGCCGGGGCGCTCGCCGCCCGCGGGGTGCGGCCCGGCGACGTCGTGGCCCTGCACGCGCCGAACTCCGCCGCGTTCGTGGCGCTCTTCCACGGGATCCTGCGCGCCGGCGCGACGGTCACCACCGTCAACTCCCTCTACACGGCCGACGACATCCGGCGCCAGCTCGCCGACTCGCGGGCATCGTTCGCCATCACCGTCTCGGTGCTCGCCGAGCCGATGCTGGCCGGCGCGCACGCCGTCGGCCTCGGGGACGACCGCATCGTCGTGGCCGACGGGGCCCCGGGGCACGAGTCGCTCGCCGACCTTCTCGCCGAGAGGCGGCCCGCCCCCGACGTGGCGATCGACCCCGCGACGCACCTGGCCGTGCTGCCGTACTCGTCCGGGACGACGGGGACGGCCAAGGGCGTCATGCTCACGCACCGCAACCTCGTGGCCAACGTCGAGCAGTCGCGCCGGCTGATCCGGCTCGGCCCCGACGACGTGGTGGCCGCGGTGCTGCCGTTCTTCCACATCTACGGCATGACGGTGCTGCTCAACCTCTCGTTGCGGGCACGGGCCCGTCTGGTGACGCTCGCGCGGTTCGACCTCGCGCAGTTCCTCGCCACCGTCGAGCGGCGACGCTGCACCTACCTCTTCATCGCCCCGCCCATCGCGGTGGCGCTGGCCAAGCACCCGGCGGTGGCCGAGCACGACCTGTCGAGCGTGCACACGATCCTGTCCGGCGCCGCACCCCTGGCCGGCGCCCTCGCGGACGCCGTCGCGGAGCGCCTCGGGTGCCGGGTGGTGCAGGGCTACGGCATGACCGAGATGAGCCCGGTCTCGCACGCGGTCCCGGCCGACCGCGACGACCTCCCCCGCGGCTCGATCGGTCTGATCATCCCCAACATGGTGTGCCGCGTGATCGACCCCGCGGACGGGCACGAGATCGAGGTCCCGGCCGACGGGATGAGCGAGCCGGGCGAGCTCTGGTGCCAGGGCCCGAACGTCATGGTCGGCTACCTGGGCGACGAGGCCGCGACCGCCGAGACCCTCGACGCCGACGGCTACCTCCACACCGGCGACGTCGTGACGGTCGACGCCGACGGCGCGTTCTACGTGGTCGACCGGCTCAAGGAGCTGATCAAGTACCACGGCTACCAGGTGCCCCCGGCGGAGCTCGAGGCCCTCCTGCTGACGCACCCGGACGTCCAGGACGCCGCTGTCATCGGGGTCGCGGACGCCGACGGGCAGGAGACACCGAAGGCGTTCGTCGTGCCGCGGTCGCCCCTCGACGCCGACCTGCTGATGGCGTGGGTGGCCGAGCGCGTCGCACCGCACAAGAAGATCCGCCAGGTCGAGTTCGTCGACTCCATCCCGAAGTCGGCGTCGGGGAAGATCCTGCGCAAGGACCTGCGGGCGCGCTGACGACGTCAGCCGCGCGCGTCGTCGAGGACCGCGTCCTCCACGTCCTCGTCCGTGGGCGTCCTCGGTCGGCCGGCGCGACGGCGGCGCGCCCACCCGGACCACCAGCGCGCGCCGCCCGCGCCGACCGCCCCCTCCAGCGCTGCGAGCACGGCGTGCGGGCTCACGGGCTGGACCACACCGAACCCGACGCAGAGCGCGACGGACAGCGCGGCGCCGACGAGGGCGAACGCGCCGACGTGCACCGCCTCGCGTCGGCTCCGCCGCACCAGGTGAGCCGTGAGCACGCCCGCCGGGAAGCCCACGACGAGCACGGGCACCGCCGCGACGAGCAGGACGTAGCAGAGGAAGGCGACGCCCTGCGACCAGCCCTGTCCGGCCAGGGCCGAGGGGTCCGTGACCAGCTGGACGGCGAGCACGAGCGGCACGTTGACCAGCGCGAGCACCGCGACGCAGCGCAGGCACAGCGCGAGGACCGCTGCCGGGCCGTGGACCGTCACGACGCACCCGACGCAGAGCGATCCCCGGCCAACCCGCCGACGACGGCTGCGCCGTGGCTCATGCCCGCACCGCGCGCACCAGCGCGAGCACGTCGTCGGCGGCACCGCGCAGCACCGGCAGCCGCGACAGCCTCACCAGCCGACCGATCAGCGGCGCGATCCCCTCGACGAGCGTCCGGGTGCGGCGCTGCCCGTGGGACCCGTCGTAGACCCAGAACAGCGTCACGCCCAGCTGCGCCAGCCAGAGCAGCTCGGGCAGCTCGTCGCGCAGGACGGTCGGGACCGCGGGGGTCGCCCCCTCCACGAGCTCGCGGAAGATGCCCTGGCTCAGCCGGCGCGCGTCCGCGGAGTGCGCCGAGAACGGGCTCGCGGCCGACCCCGGCCGGATGGCGACGGTGATGAACTCCCCGCCGAACGCGTGGTAGTCCGCGAACGCGTCGACGCCGGCCAGCAGCACGCCGCGCAGCCGGTCGGTCAGGTCCCCTCCGCGCGCCAGCACCTCGCGCGCGCGGACGACGTGCTCCCGGTTGACGTCGAGGTACAGCTCCTGGACCAGGTGGTCCTTGGACGCGAAGTGGTAGTACGCGTTGCCGGTGGCGACCCCGGCCTCCTGCGCGATCGCGCGCATGGTCGTGGCCGCATAGCCGCGCTCGCGGAACAGCCGGAGGGCGGTCGCCCGCACCAGCTCCTTGGTGTCGTCGCTCATGACTCATTTGAACACGTTCAACTGAACATGTTCAAGCCGTGCGGGGCGAGGCGCGGGCCGCGGTGCCCGCGCGATGATCACGACGCCGACGAGCACGACCAGGCCGCCCAGCAGCTCGGCGCGGACCGGGAGCTCGCCGAGCAACGCCCATCCGAGCAGGACGGCGACCGGCGGCACGAGGTACAGCAGCGACGTCGACACCGCGACCGGCATCCGGCCGACGGCGTACGCCCACAGGACGAAGCCGATCGCCGACGGCACGAGGCCCAGGTACACGGCGGCGAGCCACGCGCCGCCGTCGGCGCGGGCCAGGTTGCCGAGGTCGACGACGACCAGGGGCATCGTCATCACCGCGCCGGCCACGATCGCGTAGCACGCGACCTCGAGGCTCGAGTAGCGCGCGAGGAGCGGCCTCTGGAGCGGGTGGTACATGCCCTGCACGACCATCGCGGCCACCACGATCCACACCGACGCGGAGAGCGAGACCCCCGCGCGGGCCAGGCACACGAACGCGACCCCGACGAGCGCGACGACGCTCCCGACGACCGTCGCCCGCGCGACCTTCTCGTGGAACAGGAGCCGCGCGACGCCGACCGAGACGACGGGCGCCGCCGCGACGATCATGCTGGCCGTGCCCGCGGGGACGTGCAGCTCGCCCCAGTTCAGGAGCAGCTGGTAGGCGGGCATCCCGAGGAACCCGCACGCCGCGATCCAGCCCAGGTCCCGAGAGCGCGGTCGGCGCGACCGCGTCACCACGGCGAGGGCGAGCAGGGCGAGCGCCGCGACGCCGGTCCGCACGCCCGCGAGGCCGATCACCCCCATCGCGGGCACCGCGGCGCGGATCGCGACGAACGCCGACGCCCACAGCACGACGACGGCCAGCCCCGCGACGAGTGCCCTGTTGTCCTTCACCGCTCGAGCGTGACAGTCTCTACCCATCAGGTCTACTGACTGTTTGTGAACCTCACATCACTGGGAGTGATGCTTCTCATGCTCGACGTGCGCAAGCTCCGGATGCTCACCCTTCTGGAGCGGCTCGGCACCCTCGCGGCCGTCGCCGACGAGCTGCACCTCAGCGCCCCCGGTGTCTCCATGCAGCTCTCGTCGCTGGAGAAGGAGGTGGGGATCCCGTTGACGCAGCGGCAGGGCCGTCGCGTCGTCCTGACCCCGGCAGGGAGCGTGCTGGCAGAGCATGCTCGCGACGTCGTCGACCGCCTGTCCATCGCCGAGCTCGAGCTGGACGCGCTCCGCGCCGGGACGGTGGGCCGCTACACCGTCGCGGCGTTCCCCTCGGCAGCCCGCACGATCCTCGCGGAGGCGTTCCGACGCCTGCGCGGCGAGGACGGGTCCACCCTCGAGCTGCACCTGACGACCGCCGAGCCGGAGCCCGCGCTCGACGCCCTGGCCGCGGGAGCCGTCGACCTCGCCGTGATCCACGCGTACTCCAACGTCCCGCGGGACGTCGCGCCCGACGTGGCGACCCACGTGCTCGGCACCGACCCGGTCTGGCTCGCCGTGCCGGCGCTCGGGGACCCGAGCTCTCGCCTCGAGGACTACGCCGAGCACCCCTGGATCGCGCCGACCGGGGACGTCACCTGCTACGCCATGGTCGAGCGCGCCTGCGGGCTTGCCGGCTTCCGTCCCCGCATCGTCGCCGAGTCGATGGACTTCGCCGTCCAGCTGGCGCTCGTCGCCGCGGGGGTCGGGGTGGCGCTCGTGCCGGACCTCACGGTGGACCGGGTCCCGCACGGGGTCCGGCTGCTGCGCCCGGCGGCGCCCGTCGAGCGGACGGTCGCCGTCGCCGCACGCCGGTCCCGCCTCGCGGATCCCGGCGTCCGACACCTCACCGAGGTGATCGCCGCGGCGGCCGAGGCGACTCTCACGGCCCGTCGGGCCTCAGAACAGGCGTGAGCCCGAGTCGTCGACGCCCTTCATGGCGTCGTAGTCGAGCACCAGGCAGCCGATGCCCCGGTCGGTCGCCAGCACGCGCGCCTGCGGCTTGATCTCCTGCGCGGCGAACACCCCGCGGACCGGGGCCAGGTGCGGGTCGCGGTTGAGCAGCTCGAGGTAGCGGGTCAGCTGCTCGACGCCGTCGATGTCTCCGCGGCGCTTGATCTCGACGGCGACGGTGCCGCCGGAGGGGTCCTTGGCCAGGATGTCGACCGGGCCGATCGCCGTGGGGTACTCCCGACGGACCAGGGTGTGCCCCGTGCCGAGCAGGATGATCTGCGCCGCGAGCAGCTCCTGGAGGTGGGCCTCGACGCCGTCCTTGACCAGGCCGGGGTCGACGCCCAGCTCGTGCGCGGAGTCGTGCTGCACCTCGTACAGGTCGATCTCGAGGCGGTCGTCCGACTTCTGGTGCTGCACGGTCCACACCTGGGTGACGCCGGCGGCTCGGGACTCGTCGGACGGCTCGGACACCGCGAGCGTGCACGGCGGGCTCATCCAGTTCAGCGGCTTGTACGAGCCGCCGTCCGAGTGCAGCAGCACGCTGCCGTCGGACTTCACCAGCAGCAGGCGGGTGGCGAGGGGCAGGTGCGCGTTGAGCCGGCCGCTGTAGCGGGCAGCGCAGGACGCCACGACGAGACGCATCGGAACTCTTTCCGTCAGATGACCGAGCCGACGCGCGAGGGCGTCGCCTCGATCCACGACGTGAGGCCCGCGTAGGCCTCGGTGCTCATCAGCAGGTGGACCACGGTGGTCGCCGCGCCCGGGCGGCAGGTGACCAGCAGCTGCCCGGCGGCCGTCTCGCGACGCTCGAGGACGGTCAGGCCCATGCGCTGCCAGCGCTCCCGCGGCCGGGCCGCCAGCGAGCGGTACCGCCACCAGTACAGGGAGTCGGTCCCGTACTGCGCGACGCCCGACGACCACGGCCCGTCGGCCGTGCGGCCGACGGAGCACGAGAACGAGCCCACCCGCCGGTTCAGGGTGTGCACCCGCGAGCCCCAGAGCGCCGCGAGGACGAGCAGGAGGACGACGACGACACACCCGAGTGCGACGACGTGCCCGCTCACCGTGCCGGCGACCTCAGTGCGCGGCCGGCGGCGTCGCGGGGCGGGCGCCCTCGACGACGTGGTCGGCGACGATGGTCAGGTGGTTCGAGTCGAAGGACAGGAACCCGCCCTCGACCTGCCAGCGCTTCGGCTGGGCGCCCTGCGACGGGAACACGCGGACCTCGCCGGGCTGCAGCACGGACAGCACGGGCTCGTGACCGGCCAGGATGCCGATCTCGCCCTCGCCCGCCTTGGCCGAGACCATGTAGGCCGTGCCGGACCAGAGCTTGCCGGCGGTGGCGACGAGCTCAACCTCAATGTCTGCCACGAGACCCTCCTTCGATGATGTGCGGGACTACGGGTACGCAGGGGCGCCCGTGGAGGGCGCCCCTGCGTCGGTCTGACGGGTCAGACGCCGTAGTCCTTCTGGATGCGGGCCCAGTTGCGCTCGAGGTCCTCGAGGCCGCCGATGTTGAAGAAGGCCTGCTCGGCGATGTGGTCGAACTCGCCGTCGGCGATCTTGCCGAAGGCCTCGACCGTCTCCGTGAGCGGGACCGTGGAGCCGACGACACCGGTGAACTTCTCGGCCATGTACGTGTTCTGCGAGAGGAACTGCTGGATGCGACGGGCGCGTGCGACGACCGTCTTGTCCTCCTCCGACAGCTCGTCGACGCCGAGGATCGCGATGATGTCCTGGAGCTCCTTGTTGCGCTGCAGGATCGACTTCACGCGGGTCGCGGCGTCGTAGTGCGCCTGGCCGACGTAGCGGGGGTCGAGGATGCGGCTGGTCGACGTCAGCGGGTCGACGGCCGGGTAGAGGCCGCGCGACGCGATCTCGCGCGACAGCTCCGTGGTGGCGTCGAGGTGCGCGAACGTCGTGGCCGGCGCCGGGTCGGTGTAGTCGTCGGCGGGCACGTAGATCGCCTGCAGCGAGGTGATCGAGTGGCCGCGCGTCGAGGTGATGCGCTCCTGGAGGATGCCCATCTCGTCGGCGAGGTTCGGCTGGTAGCCGACCGCGGACGGCATGCGGCCGAGCAGCGTCGACACCTCGGAACCGGCCTGCGTGAACCGGAAGATGTTGTCGATGAAGAGCAGCACGTCCTGCTTCTGCACGTCGCGGAAGTACTCCGCCATCGTCAGCGCCGACAGGGCGACGCGCAGACGCGTGCCCGGCGGCTCGTCCATCTGGCCGAAGACGAGCGCCGTCTTGTCGAAGACGCCGGCCTCCTCCATCTCGACGATGAGGTCGTTGCCCTCACGGGTGCGCTCGCCGACACCGGCGAACACCGAGACACCACCGTGGTTGAGCGCGACGCGCTGGATCATCTCCTGGATGAGGACCGTCTTGCCGACGCCCGCACCGCCGAAGAGGCCGATCTTCCCGCCCAGCACGTACGGCGTCAGCAGGTCGATGACCTTGATGCCGGTCTCGAACATCTGGGTCTTGCTCTCGAGCTGGTCGAAGGCCGGGGGCTTGCGGTGGATGGGCCAGCGCTCGGTGATCTCGAGCTTCTCGCCCTCCTTGAGGTTGAGCACCTCGCCGATGACGTTGAAGACGTGGCCCTTGGTGATGTCGCCGACGGGCACGGAGATCGCCTCGCCGGTGTCGCGCACGAGCGCGCCGCGGACCAGGCCGTCGGTCGGCTTGAGCGCGATGGCGCGGATCAGCGAGTCGCCGAGGTGCTGGGCGACCTCGAGCGTCATCGTCGTCGCGCCGGAGGCCTCCCCCTCGCCCTGGGTCGACAGGTCGATGTCGACCTTCAGGGCGTTGTAGATCTCGGGGATCTGGTCGGACGGGAACTCGATGTCGACGACGGGGCCGATGACCCGCGCGACCCGACCCACGCCGGGGCCGGACGCGTGCTCGACGGCCGCTTCGGTGGTGGTAGCAGTCATGGTTTCTCCAGTGTTAGGAGGCGAGCGCGTCGGCGCCCGACACGATCTCGCTGATCTCTTGGGTGATCTCGGCCTGGCGGGCCTGGTTGGCGAGCCGGGTGTACATGCGCACCAGGTCCTCGGCGTTCTCGGTCGCGGTGTGCATCGCGCGCTGGCGAGCGGCGAGCTCGGAGGCCGCGGCCTGCAGGAGGCAGGTGTAGATGCGGCTGCGCACGTACATCGGCAGCAGCGCGTCCAGCACGGCCTCCGGCGACGGCTCGAACTCGTACAGCGGCGGGATCTCGTTCTCGTCGCGCGCCTCGACGCCCTCGACGATCTCGAGGGGCAGCAGCCGGATCACGCGCGGCGTCTGCGACACCATGTTCTTGAAGTGCGTGAACACGACGTGCAGCTCCGCGACGCCACCCTGGTCCGCCGGCGCCCGGAAGGCCGCGAGCAGGGTGTCGGCGATGTCGGTGGCGGTCTCGACCGTCGGGGCGTCCGAGCTGCCCGACCACTGCTCCGCGAGCTCACGCCCACGGAACGCGTAGTACGAGATGGCGCGGCGGCCGACGGCGTAGACGACCGGCTCCTTGCCCGCCTCGGTGAGGCGACCGATGAGGCGCTCGGCCTCCCGGATCGCGCTCGCCGAGTAGGCACCGGCCATGCCGCGGTCCGACGTGACGACGAGGACCGCGACCCGGTTGGTGTCCGACCGCTCGGTGACGAGCGGGTGGGTCACGTTCGAGTGCGTCGCCACGGCCGACACGGCACGGGTCAGCGCCCGGGAGTACGGCGTCGCCGCCGTCACCCGGTCCCGCGCCTTGCCGATGCGCGAGGCAGCGATGAGCTCCATCGCGCGGAAGATCTTCTTCAGCGACTGTGTCGACCGGATCCGCTGCCGGTAGACGCGCTGCTGACCTGCCACGGTCAGCCCTTCTTCTGCCGGACGATCTGCTCCTGCTCGACGTCGACCTCGGCACCGTCGTCGGTGGAGCCGACCAGCGTCGTGCCGTCACCCACGAGGAACCCGTTGCGGAACTCGTCGATCGCGTCGCCGAGAGCCTTCTCGGTGTCGTCCTCGAGCTTGCCGGTCGACGCGATGGTCGACAGGACCTCGGTGTTGCGGCGCAGGTGGTCGAGCAGCTCGCTCTCGAACCGGCGGACGTCGGCCAGCGGGACGTCGTCCAGCTTGCCCTTGGTGCCGGCCCAGATCGACGCGACCTGGTCCTCGACCGGGTACGGCGAGTACTGCGCCTGCTTGAGCAGCTCCATGAGGCGGGCACCACGAGTCAGCTGCGCGCGGGACGCCGCGTCGAGGTCGGACGCGAACATCGCGAACGCCTCCAGCGAGCGGAACTGCGCGAGGTCCAGCTTCAGCGTGCCGGAGACCTTCTTCATGGCCTTGACCTGCGCGGCACCACCGACGCGGGACACCGAGATGCCGACGTCGACGGCGGGACGCTGGTCCGCGTTGAAGAGGTCGGACTGCAGGAAGATCTGCCCGTCCGTGATGGAGATGACGTTGGTCGGGATGTACGCCGACACGTCGTTGGCCTTGGTCTCGATGACCGGCAGGCCCGTCATCGAGCCGCCGCCGAGGTCGTCGGAGAGCTTGGCGCAACGCTCGAGCAGGCGGGAGTGCAGGTAGAAGACGTCACCCGGGTAGGCCTCGCGGCCCGGCGGGCGACGCAGCAGCAGCGACACGGCACGGTAGGCCTCGGCCTGCTTGGACAGGTCGTCGAAGACGATGAGGACGTGCTTGCCCTGGTACATCCAGTGCTGGCCGATGGCCGAGCCGGTGTAGGGCGCGAGGTACTTGAAGCCGGCCGGGTCGGACGCGGGGGCCGCGACGATGGTCGTGTACTCGAGCGCGCCGGCCTCCTCCAGGGCGCCGCGGACGGCGGCGATGGTGGAGCCCTTCTGGCCGATGGCGACGTAGATGCAGCGGACCTGCTGCTTCGGGTCGCCCGACTCCCAGTTGGCCTTCTGGTTGATGATCGTGTCGATCGCGATGGCCGTCTTGCCGGTCTGGCGGTCGCCGATGATGAGCTGGCGCTGGCCGCGGCCGATCGGGATCATCGCGTCGATGGCCTTGAGGCCGGTCTGCAGCGGCTCGTCGACCGACTTGCGGTGCATCACGCCGGGGGCCTGCAGCTCGAGGGCGCGGCGGCCCTCGGTCGGCAGCTCGCCCAGGCCGTCGATCGGCTGACCCAGCGGGTCCACGACGCGGCCGAGGTAGCCGTCACCGATCGGGACGGAGAGGACCTCGCCCGTGCGGCGGACCTCCTGGCCCTCCTCGATGCCCGTGAACTCGCCCAGGACGACGACGCCGATCTCACGGACGTCGAGGTTGAGCGCGAGGCCGAGCGTGCCGTCCTCGAAGCGGAGCAGCTCGTTCGCCATCGCGCCGGGCAGGCCCTCGACCTGGGCGATGCCGTCGGCGGTCAGCGTCACGCGACCGACCTCTTCGGACACCACGCCGGTCGGCTCGTAGGACTTCACGAAGCTGTCCAGCGCGGCCCGGATCTCGTCCGGCCGGATCGTCAGCTCAGCCATTGCTCTTCTCCTGTCGTGACCGCCGATGAGCGGTCGAAGTGTCGTACACGCGGACGGCCTGGGGCCGACCGTCAGCTGGCAAGTCGTCGTCGTGCGTCGGCGAGCCTGGCGAGCACGGTCGAGTCGACCACGTCCGCGCCCACCTGGATGCGCAGTCCCCCGAGGATCTCGGGGTCCACCGTCACGTTGAGCTGCAGCTCCTGCCCGTAGGCCTGCTGCAGGATGCTGCCGAGGCGGTCCATCTGCGCCTGCGAGAGCTCGCTGCCCGACGTCACGGACGCCACGAGGCGCTCGCGACGCGTCGCGGCGAGGTCGGCCACGTGGCCGAGCGTCGCGACGAACCGCCGGCCGCGAGGGGCCTCGGCGGCGCGCCGGGCCACCGCGAGGGTGGCGTCGGCGACCTTGCCCCGCAGCAGGTTCTCGGCCAGGTCCCCGCGCTTGTCGCCCGGGACCCGGGGGTCGAACAGCGCCTGGCGCACCTCGCGCTGGCCGACCAGCGACCGCGTGATGCGGAAGAGCTCGTCCTCGACCCGCTCGAGCTCGCCGCCGGCCTGCGCCGACACGAGCAGGGCGTCGAAGCCCAGCTGCTCGACGGCGTCGACCAGGTCCTCGGCCGACGACCAGTGCGCCTGCGCGAGGGTGGTGACCACGTCGACCACCCGCTTGTCGGACCGGGCGAGCACGCCCGCCACGAGGCCGGCCTTGGCGCCGGACTCGATGGACTGGTCCGAGAGCGTCCGCCGGAGCGAGCCCGAGGAGTCCAGGGCGTCCACGACGGCGAACAGCTGCTCGCCGAGCGTGATCGCCTGCGTGCCCGCGGCGGCCAGCACCGGCTCGAACCGGACCTGTGCCGCGGACAGGGACGCCAGACTCGTGCCGCGCATCAGTTCTCCTTGCCTGCGCTCGTCGCTGCGGTGGACGCCTCGAGGTCGGCCAGGAAGCGGTCGACCACGCGCGACTGGCGCGCGGCGTCCTCGAGGGACTCGCCCACGATCTTGGACGCGAGGTCCGTCGCGAGCGCGCCGACGTCGGCACGCAGCGAGACCGCCGCCTGCTGACGCTCGGCCTCGATCTGGCGCTGGGCCGTCTCGAGCGTGCGCGCGGCCTCGGAGGCTGCCTTCGCCTTGAGCTCGGTGACGATCGCACCGCCCTCGGCGCGGGCCGCCTCCTTGATGCGGGCGGCCTCCGTGCGGGCGTCGGCGAGCTGCTGCTCGTACTCCGCACGCAGGGCAGCGGCCTCGGCCTGGGCGGCCTCGGCGTGCTGCAGCCCGCCTTCGATCTTCTCCGTGCGCTCGTCGAGCACGGCCTGGAACTTCGGCAGGGCGTACTTGATGAACACGACGGCGATGATCACGACGATCACCAGCGACCACACGATGTCGTAGGTCTCCGGCAGGAGGGGGTTGATGTCCTCCGTCTGGGTGGCCGCCGCCACGCTGTGCGCGGCAGCGACGAGCTGCGCGGTGATCACTTCAAGAAGAACGGCGTCGCGATGGCGAGCAGCGCGAGGATCTCGATGAACGCCAGGCCGATGAACATCGTCGAGCGGAGCTGGCCGGACATCTCAGGCTGGCGCGCCATGCCCTCGATCGTCTTGCCGAACAGGATGCCGAGGCCGATGCCGGGGCCGATGGCCGCAAGACCGTAGCCGACGAGGGCGAGACCGGTGATTTCCACTAGATCTGGTTCCTTTCATCTGCGCGCCGCGCGGCGCGTCCGTTGCGGGGCGACGACCCGGGGATCAGGACGTCGCGGGTTCGATCAGTGCTCTGCGGTGGTGGCCATCTGCAGGTAGACCGCCGTGAGGATGGAGAACACGTACGCCTGCAGTGCGGCGACGAAGACCTCGAGCAGGAAGAACCCGAAGCCGGCGACGAAGGTCACGGCGCCGAACGCCTTGAGCCCGGCCGAGGCCTCGAAGAGGAGGAAGGACGTCGCGGCGAAGCACAGCGCCAGCAGCAGGTGCCCGGCGAGCATGTTGGCCAGGAGCCGGATGACGAGCGTGGCGGGCCGCAGGATGAACACCTGCAGGGCCTCGACCGGCGTCAGCAGGATGTAGATGGGCCACGGGACGCCGGGCGGGAACAGGCTGTGCTTGAGGTAGCCGCCCAGGCCGAACTTCTTGACGCCCTCGTACTGGTACATCACGTAGACCCAGAGCGCGAAGATGATCGGCAGGCCGATCACCGAGGTCCCCGCGATGTTGAGGAACGGGATGACGCCGGTGATGTTGAAGACGAAGACGGCGAAGAAGATCGTCGTGATCATCGAGACGTACTTCTTGCCCTCCTTCTCACCGAGGATCTCGTACGCGATCGACTTCCGGCAGAAGTCCAGGCCCATCTCGAGGACGCTCTGGAACCGGCCGGGGACCAGCGTGGCGCGCTTGGCGCCGATGATGAAGACCAGCAGGAGCGCGACGACCGCGATGAACCGGACCAGGATGATCCGGTTGATCTCGAACGGGGTGCCCTCGAACCAGATGGCCGGCGGGAAGAAGTCGATGAGCGAGGGGGCGTGGAAACCCCCGCCGCCGTCATCCGCGGCGAGCGGCAGGATCGTCGCAAGGCTGAACAGGGCGGTCTCCCGTGGTCGTGTGCGCCGAGTGCCGCATCAGTGCGGGCACGAGCACGGCGCCGGGCCTTCATGGATGGGAGGAAGCCTAACCTATGAACCCGCTTGGTCCGGACCCGGCCCGGCGTTGCCCGAGGGGCTCTGGGCGGCTCCCGGACCGGCCGCCGGCTCGAAGTAGCCGACCCGTCCGCGGGACACCGCACGGGCGTCCAGGACGGCCGACCCGATGACCCCGAGGAGCATCACGACCGCCAGCACCTGGGGGTTGTAGAAGTCGAGCGGCTTGAGGGCCACGAGCAGCGCGATGACCACGAGGATCTTCACCAGCCAGGCGCCGAGGATGACCGCCATCATGGTCGTCGGGGCCGAGCGCGTGGTGCGCTGGACCGAGATCACGGTGGTCCCGGAGAAGACCAGCGCGACGCCGACGCCGATGAGCGCGCCCCAGACCCCGGCCAGGCCGTCGACCAGGTAGCCGACCAGCACGCCGACCACGGTGAGCACGCCGAGCAGCACGAGCATGTCGCGCAGCGCCTGGCGGAAGACGAGGTCGGTGGACGACGGGGTGGTGGTCATGGTGCGGCAGCCTCCAGGGGCGGTGTGGCGGCCCGGCCGCGCAGGGGTCCGAGCGTCAGCAGGGTGGCGGCGACGACGGCCGCGCCGAAGGCGATGAGCACCACCGTCGTGGACCAGCGGACCAGGGCCGCGACCCCGAAGGCGAACACGGCCGTCCAGACGTACAGGATCACGACCGCCCGGCGGTGCGAGTGGCCCAGCTGGAGCATCCGGTGGTGCAGATGCATGCGGTCGGGGTGGAACGGCGACTTGCCGGCGCCGACGCGCCGGACGATCGCGAGCCCCATGTCGAGCAGCGGGAGCAGCAGCACGGCGAACGGCAGCAGCATCGGCAGGAACGCGGGGAACCGCTGCCGCTCGAGCACCTGCTCGGGGTCGATCTGCCCGGTGACCACGATGGCCGCGGCGCTGAACACGAAGCCCAGCACCATGGCGCCCGAGTCGCCCATGAAGATGCGCGCCGGGTAGACGTTGTGCGGCAGGAACCCGACGCAGGCGCCGACCAGCACCGCCAGCACGAGGGTGGCCAGGTTGGCGTTGGCGTACGCGCCCGGGTTGGCGCCCTCGGTCAGCAGGTAGGCGTAGAGGAAGAACGCCGTGCCCCCGATGGCCAGGACGCCGGCCGCGAGCCCGTCGAGGCCGTCGACGAAGTTCACCGCGTTCATGGCGATCACCACCGTGAGCACGGTGAGGAACATGGCCATCCGGGTGGACCCGATGATCGGGATGCTGCCCGTGGGCAGCTGGTAGACGAGCACGCCCTGCCAGGCCAGGAACCCGCCGGCCAGCACCTGCCCCATGAGCTTGGTGAGCCAGTCGAGGTCCCAGATGTCGTCGGCGACCCCGAGGGCGCACACGATCGCGGCGCCGCCCACGATGCCGATGAGCGGCCGCGGGTTGGAGTACACGCTGTCGAGGAACGGCAGCCGGCTGGCCATGACGATCGCCACGAGGATCCCGGCGAACATCGCCATGCCGCCCAGCCGGGGCGTGGGGATGGCGTGCACGTCGCGGGACCGCACCGCGGTGATCGCCCCCCAGCGCAGCGCACACCAGCGGGCCAGCGGGGTCATCAGGTACGCGACCGTGGCCGAGATGAGCAGCGCGAGCAGGTAGACCCTCACGCGGCGGGCCCCTCGACGGCGGTGACCTCGCGCAGCTGCTCGAGGCTCAGGGCACCGGCACGCACCAGGCGCAGCGTGTCCCCCGTGGCGTCGACGATGGTCGAGGCGACCTGGCCGGGCGCGTCGCCGGCGTCCAGGTAGACCGCGACGGACTCGCCCAGCTGGTCGTAGGCCTGCTGGGCGGTGACGGCCGCGGGCGACCCCGTGGTGTTCGCGCTCGAGACGGCGAGGGGTCCCGTGCGGCGCAGCAGCGCCAGGGCCGTCTCGTGGTCCGGCACGCGCAGCGCGACCGTGCCGCGCGTCTCCCCCAGGTCCCACGCGAGAGACGGCTGCGCGCGGACGATGAGCGTGAGGCCGCCGGGCCAGAACGAGTTGGCCAGCGCACGTGCACCCTCGGGGACGGCCGTGGCCAGGCCGTCCAGCGTGCGCACGTCCGGGATCAGCACGGGCGGCGGCATCTGACGGCCCCGCCCCTTGGCGTCGAGGAGCGCCTGCACGGCGGGCGGGGTGAAGGCGTCGGCGGCGATCCCGTAGACCGTGTCCGTCGGCAGCACGACGAGCCCGCCGCGGGACAGGACGTTGACCGCCTCGTCGAGCGCCGGCCCCCACGTGGTGGGGTCGCTCGCGGGGATGATCCGCTCGTTCACGGCGCCGAGTCTGTCACGTCGGGCTGGGCGTTCCGGCGCGCGACCAGCATCCGGGGGCGTCCGGTAAGGTCGGGGCGCGACTCGATGTCCACGAACGCGCCGGTGGCGGCCGCGTCGGCGCGCGCCGCCTCGTCCTGCACCTCGGCGTGCTCCATGACGAGCAGGCCGCCGGGGGCCAGCAGCCGGGCGGCCGCCTGCAGCACGGCCCGCGGCACCTCCAGGCCGTCGAGGCCGCCGCCGTAGAGCGCGAGGTCGGGGTCGTGGTCGCGCACCTCGGGCTCCACCGGCTCGGCGTCGGGCGGGATGTACGGGGGGTTGGCGACGAGCACGTCGACCGTGCCGTCGAGCTCGCTCAGCAGCGCCGGGTCCGCGACGTCGCCGTGCAGCACGCGGACGTGCTCCGCCCCGACCGCGAGCGCGTTGCGGCGGGTCAGGTCGACGGCCTCGGGCGACAGGTCCACCGCGACGACGCGGGCCGCGGGGACCTCCGTGGCGACCGAGAGGGCGATGCCGCCGGCGCCGCAGCAGAGGTCGATGACGAGCGGGGCCGGGAGCCGCAGCGCCTCGTCGACGGCGACCTGCGCGACGATCTCGGTCTCCGGCCGCGGGACGAAGACGCCCGGCTCGACCAGCAGCGTGAGGTACCGGAAGCCGGTGGTGCCCACCAGGTGCTGCAGGGGCTCGCGCAGCCGGCGTCGCTCGACCAGGCCGGCGAACTGCTCCGCGAAGCCGTCCGGGACCGGGGGCGGCAGGACGAGCTCGAGACGCTCCTGCCCGAGCACGTGCGCGGCGAGCGCGGTCGCGTCGTGCCGCGGGGACGGCACGCCCGCCTCGGCGAGGATCCGCGTGGCTCCCTCGACGAGGGCGCGCAGGTCGGGGGTGGTCACGCGTCGCCCGCCGACGCCAGCCGCGCGGCCTCGTCGGCGTCGATCGCGGACTGCACGACCGGCGCCAGCTCCCCGCCCAGGACCACGTCGAGGTTGTACGCCTTGTAGCCGGTGCGGTGGTCGGCGATGCGGTTCTCGGGGAAGTTGTACGTCCGGATCCGCTCCGACCGGTCGACCGTGCGGACCTGCGACCGGCGGGCCTCGCTCGCCGCGGCGGCGGCCTCCTCCTGGCGGGCCGCGAGGATCCGGGCGCGCAGCACGCGCATGCCGGCCTCCCGGTTCTGCAGCTGCGACTTCTCGTTCTGCATCGACACGACGATGCCGGTGGGCAGGTGCGTGATGCGCACGGCGGAGTCGGTGGTGTTGACCGACTGGCCGCCGGGGCCGGACGAGCGGTAGACGTCGATGCGCAGGTCGTTGGCGTCGATCTCGACCTCGCCCTCGTCCTCGGCCTCCGGGAAGACCAGGACGCCGGCGGCGGAGGTGTGGATGCGGCCCTGCGACTCGGTGACGGGCACCCGCTGGACCCGGTGCACGCCGCCCTCGTACTTCAGGTGCGCCCACACGCCGTCCTCGGGGGCGACCGTGCCGCGCGACTTGATGGCCAGCTGCGCGTCCTTGTAGCCGCCGAGGTCCGACTCGGTGGCGCCCAGCAGCTGCGTCGCCCAGCCCATCTTCTCGGCGTAGCGCGTGTACATCCGCAGCAGGTCCGCGGCGAACAGCGCCGACTCCTCGCCGCCCTCCCCCGCCTTGACCTCGAGGATCACGTCCCGGGCGTCGTCGGGGTCGCGCGGGATGAGCACCTCGCGCAGCCGGGCGGACGCGACGTCGGCGGCCTTCTGCAGGCTCGGCAGCTCGGCCGCGAAGCTCTCGTCGACCTCCGCCAGCTCGGCGGCCGCCGCGGCGTCGTCGGACGCGGCCTTCCAGGCGGTGTACGCCTGCGCGACGCGGCCGAGCTCGGCGTACCGGCGGCCCAGCCGACGCGCGTTGGCGGCGTCCGCGTGCACCGCGGGGTCCGCCAGCTGCGCCTCGATCTGGGCGTGCTCGGCGAGCAGCGGCTCGGCGGCGGCGAATGCCTCGCTCATGCGTGGGTCCTCAGGGCTGGTGGCGGCTGCGTCCGACAACGACACAGCGCCGGTGCCCTCGCGGACACTGCCATGGAGGGCAGTCGTCCGCGCCGGGCACCGGCGCTGCGGGAGTGCTAGTTGGCGGCCTTCTTGCCGTACCGCGCCTCGAACCGGGCCACGCGGCCACCGGTGTCGAGGATCTTCTGCTTGCCCGTGTAGAACGGGTGGCAGGCGCTGCAGACGTCGGCGTGGATCTTGCCGCTGGTGACCGTCGAGCGCGTGACGAAGGTGCTGCCACAGGTGCAGGTGACCTCGGTCAGGACGTACTCGGGGTGGATGTCAGCCTTCACGAAACTTCTCCTTGGGTGGATGTCTCCGGGTCCGGACGCGCGAGACGGCGCCGGTGAACCGCAGACCAGCGAACCATTGTGCCATAACAGCGACGAGGCTCGAAATCATCCCGTCCCGACCGCCGGCGACGCGTCAGAACGGCTGCGCGTCCAGCCGGGCCGTCTCGGCCGCCACGTCGAAGTCGGCCGGGGGCCACTCGGGGTCGAGACCCTCGAGAGCGCCCCGCAGCAGCCGCCCGACGGCCAGCCGCGCGTACCACTTGTTGTCCGCCGGCACGGCGTACCAGGGGGCGTGGTCGGTGCTCGTGCGGTCGAGGACCGCCTGGTACGCCTCCTGGTACAGGGGCCACTTGGCGCGCTCGTCGATGTCGCCCGGGTTGAACTTCCAGTACTTGTCGGGGCGCTCCAGGCGCTCGCGCAGCCGCGCCTTCTGCTCGGCGACCGACACCAGCAGCGCCACCTTGACGATCACCGTGCCCGAGTCGACGACCTCCTGCTCGAAGGCGTTGATCTCGTCGTACCGGGGCTCCCAGACCTCGCGCGGCACCAGCTGGTTCACGCGGACCACCAGCACGTCCTCGTAGTGCGACCGGTCGAACACGCCGATGTGGCCCGGTGCCGGCAGCGCCTCGCGGATCCGCTGCAGGTAGTGCTGCGCACGCTCCTTCTCGGTGGGGACGCCGAACGACCTCAGCTGGACGCCCTGCGGGTCCACCAGGCCGAGGACGTGGCGGACGATCCCGCCCTTGCCCGCGGTGTCCATCCCCTGCAGCACAAGCAGCACCGAGCGCGTGCCGCCGGAGCGACCCTGCGCGAACAGCCGCTCCTGCTCCTCGCCCAGGTGGACGCCGTCCGCCGCGAGCCGCTTCTCGGCCGACTTCTCGCCGTGCTCCCACCCGGGCGTCGCGGCCAGGTCGGCGCTCGCCAGGTCGAAGCCCGCGCGCACCCGGAGGGCCTCGGACGGTTCTGTGCTCCACGACTTCGCCATCGAACGCCTCCTGGGTGTGCCACCGACGAGTGCACCGTAGCGGGACGACGACGGCCCCGCCCTCCGGTGCGGAGGACGGGGCCGTCGGGGTGCCGGGCGGTCAGTCGCCGCCGGGCGTCGTCTTCTGCACCTGCAGCAGGAACTCGACGTTCGACTTGGTCTCGCGCAGCTTGCCGATGAGCAGCTCGATGGCCTGGGTCTGGTCGAGCGCGCCCATGACGCGGCGCAGCTTGTAGATGATCTTCAGCTCGTCGTGCGGCATGAGGATCTCCTCGCGCCGCGTGCCCGACGCGTTGACGTCGACCGCCGGGAAGATGCGCTTGTCGGCCAGGCCGCGGGAGAGCCGGAGCTCCATGTTCCCGGTGCCCTTGAACTCCTCGAAGATGACCTCGTCCATCTTGGAGCCGGTCTCCACCAGCGCCGAGGCGAGGATGGTGAGCGAGCCGCCGTGCTCGATGTTGCGGGCCGCGCCGAAGAACCGCTTGGGCGGGTACAGCGCCGAGGCGTCGACACCACCCGAGAGGATGCGCCCGGACGCCGGGGCGGCCAGGTTGTACGCCCGCGACAGGCGCGTGAGCGAGTCGAGCAGCACGACGACGTCCTGGCCCAGCTCGACCAGGCGCTTGGCCCGCTCGATGGCCAGCTCGGCGACGATCGTGTGGTCGGAGGCGGGGCGGTCGAAGGTCGAGGCGATGACCTCGCCCTTGACCGTCCGCTCCATGTCCGTGACCTCTTCGGGGCGCTCGTCGACGAGCACGACCATGAGGTGGACCTCGGGGTTGTTGGTCGTGATGGCGTTGGCGATCTGCTGCATGATGATCGTCTTGCCGGCCTTGGGGGGCGCGACGATGAGGCCGCGCTGGCCCTTGCCGATGGGGGCGACGATGTCGATCACGCGCGGCGACAGCTTGCCCGAGTCGCTCTCGAGGCGCAGGCGCTCCTGCGGGTAGAGCGGCGTGAGCTTGTTGAACTCGGGGCGCACGCGGGCGCCGTCGGGCTCCAGGCCGTTGACCGAGTCGAGCCGGACCAGCGCGTTGAACTTGCTGGGCCGGTTGCCCTGAGCCGGCGGCTGCTCGCCTTCGCGGGGCTGGCGGACGGCGCCGGTCACGGCGTCGCCGCGGCGCAGGCCGTAGCGCTTGACCTGGTTGAGGGAGACGTACACGTCGTTCGGGCTGGGCAGGTAGCCCGTGGTGCGGACGAACGCGTAGCTGTCCATCAGGTCGAGGATGCCGGCGACGGGCAGCAGGACGTCGTCCTCGCTCACCTCGATGTCGTCGAGACCCGCGAGCTCGCCCGCGCCCGGGCGGCCACGGGTGCCGCGTCCCTTGCGGTCACGGTCGCGGTCGCGGTACCGGTCGCGCGAGCGCCGACGACGACCGCCGCGCTCGTCGAGGCCGCCGTCCTCGTCCTGCTGGCGCTGCGGGGCGCCCTGCTGCTGGCCCTCGCGCGGGGGTGCCGCCTGTGGGCGGGTGCCCTGCTGGCCGTCACGCTGCGCGACGCCCTGCTGACGGTCCTGGGTCTCGCGCTGCGGGCGGTCCTGCTGGGCCACGCCCTGCTGACGGTCCTGCTGGCCGTTGGCCTGCGCGAGGTCGCCCTCGTCGCCCTGCGGCGCACCGGCGCCGCGGCCGGCCCGGCGCGAGCGCCGCTCACCGGTCACGCCGCCGACGGCCTCGGCCGCACGCGCGGCGCGGTCGTCGCGGTGCTCGACGGGTGCGAGCTTGGCGTCCAGCGCGGCCTCGAGCCCGGCGAGCGCGTCGCCGCGCGGGGCCTGGGCGGCGCGCTCCTGCTGCGGCGCGCGGTCCTGCGGCGCACGGTCCTGCTGGGGCGCGACCTCGCCCCCGAGGTCGAGCTGCGGCGCCTGGGTGCGCGGCGCGCGGGCCGCACGGGCGGTCACGGGGGCGGGGGCGTCGGCCACCGCCACGGTCTCGGCGCGGCGCGGCTCGAGCGCCCGCGGCCGGGAGCCGCCACGAGCCTCCGAGATGGCCTGGACGAGGTCGCCCTTGCGCATCTTGGAGGTGCCCTTGACGCCCAGCTCGGACGCCATCGCCTGCAGCTCGGGCAGGCGGAGCGCCGAGATGCCGGCGCCGCGGGCGGACCCGCCGGAGCTGCTCACGGCGGGCTCGATGATGTCTGTCACGAAGGACCCTTCCCCTCGTCGGTGGCCGGGACCCGATGGTTCGGGGATCGGCCGACGTCCGGTCGGAGTGACCGAGACGGTGCTGGAGCCACACACGCGCTGCGTACGACGACGTCTGCGCACGGTGGGCTGGATCGTTCCCGGGTCGTCTCACTCATCTGCGGCGGCCGGTCACGTACGACACGGGCTGCCCGAGGACGAGATCCGGGGAACGCATCGATGCTATCACTGTCGGCTCGGTCACCTTTCCGGGTGAACGACCAGGTCAGGTTTCACCCGGTCACGGCACCCGCTGGACGGTGGCGCCCTCGCGGTCCACCGGGAGCGGCAGGATCTGCCAGCCCCCCATGGCGCCGCCGAACGCAGCGCGCACGGCGTCGTCGGCGTCGGTGGTGACCTCGCCGTCGGCGGCCCGGGCGGCCCCGACCCGACGCGCCAGCACCAGGACGGTGGGACCGGCGCCCGACACGACGGCGGCGACCCCGCGGGCGCGCAGGACGTCGACGAGCGCGAGCGACCCGGGCATGACCGCGCGGCGGTACTCCTGGTGCAGGCGGTCCTGCGTGGCCGGCAGGAGCAGGTCGGGACGCCGCCCGAGGGCCTCCACCAGCAGCGCGGCGCGGCCTGCCTGGAACGCGGCGTCGGCGTGCGGCACGGTCGCCGGCAGGACGCCGCGGGCGGCCTTGGTGGACAGGTGGGTGGGCGGGACGATCGCGAGCAGCGCCACGTCGTCGTGCACCGCCAGGTCGACGGCCCGGAACCGGTCGTCGCGCCAGGCCAGGGTCGCGCCGCCCAGCACCGCCGGCGCCGCGTTGTCGGGGTGGCCCTCGATCTGCGCCGCCAGGTCCAGCACGACCTCGTCGGAGAGCGCGTCAGGCTCGGCGATCAGGCCGCGGGCCGCGACGATGCCGGCGACGACCGCCGCAGCGGACGAGCCGAGGCCGCGGCCGTGCGGGATGCGGTTGTGGCACACCAGGTGCAGGCCGGTCTGCGGGGCACCCACCAGGTCGAGCGCCGCGCGCAGCGAGCTGACCACCAGGTGCTGCTCGTCGTCGGGAACCTGCCCCGCGCCCTCGCCGGTGACCTCGACCTTGACGCCGGGCGACCCGAGCGCGCGCACCTCGAGCTCGTCGTGCAGCCCGAGCGCGATGCCGACGGCGTCGAAGCCCGGGCCCAGGTTGGCGCTGGTGGCAGGGACGCGGACGCGGACGTGGTCCGCACCCAGGCGCATCGCGGGCCTCAGTCCAGGCCGAGGGCGGTGGCGATGGACACCACGTCGGCGGTCACGCGGACCGGCACGACGTCGCCGCCGTCCGGCGTGCGCAGCGCCCACTGCGGGTCCTTGAGCCCGTGCCCGGTCACCGTGATGACGATGCGCGCGCCGGCGGGCACGCGGCCCTCGTCGCTGAGCCGGAGCAGGCCCGCGACCCCGGACGCCGAGGCGGGCTCCACGAAGATGCCGACCTCGGCCGAGAGCACGCGGTGCGCGGCGAGGATCTCCTGGTCCGTCACGGCCTCGATGAGCCCGCCGGAGACGTCGCGCGCCTCCTCGGCCTGCGCCCACGACGCGGGGTTGCCGATCCGGATCGCCGTGGCGATGGTCTCGGGCTGATCGATCGGGTAGCCGCGCACGATCGGGGCGGCCCCGTCGGCCTGAAAGCCCCACATGATCGGCGTGCGCGTGGCCACCGGGGTGTGCCCCGCGCCGCCGTCGAGGCCCGCGTACTCGCGGTAGCCCTTCCAGTACGCGGTGATGTTGCCGGCGTTGCCCACGGGGAGCACGTGGACGTCCGGGGCGTCGCCCAGCGCGTCGACGATCTCGAACGCTGCCGTCTTCTGGCCCTCGATCCGGTCGGGGTTGACCGAGTTGACCAGCTCGACCGGGTACGCCTCCGCCAGCTTGCGGGCGGCCACCAGGCAGTCGTCGAAGTTGCCGTCGACCTGCAGCAGCGTGGCGCCGTGCGCGACGGCCTGGCTCAGCTTGCCCATCGCGATCTTGCCCTCCGGCACCAGCACCGCGCAGACCATGCCCGCGCGCGTGGCGTAGGCGGCGGCCGACGCGGACGTGTTGCCGGTCGACGCGCACACCACCGCCTTGGCTCCGCGGCCCGCCGCGGCGGACATCGCGGTCGTCATGCCGCGGTCCTTGAACGACCCGGTCGGGTTCATGCCCTCGACCTTGATGAACACCTCGGCCCCGGTGCGCTGCGACAGCGTCGGCGACGGGACGAGCGGCGTGCCGCCCTCCCCCAGCGTGACGACGCGCTCCTGGACGTGCGCGGGCAGGCGGTCGGCGTACTCGGCGATGACGCCGCGCCACTGGTGGGCCATCAGGCTCCCTCGACTCGCAGGACGGACACGACCCGGCGGACCACGTCGAGGCCGGCGATGGCGTCGACGGTGCTGCGCAGGGCGTGCTCGGGGGCGGCGTGCGTGGTGATCACCAGGCGCGCGAAGTCGGCGTCGGGCGTCGTCTCGGAGGCGGGCGACTGGCGCACGGCCTCGATCGAGACGCCGTGCGACGCCAGCTCCGTGGCCACCTGCGCGAGGACGCCCGGACGGTCCGCGACCTCGAGCCGCACCTGGTAGCGGGTGCGCGCGGCGGCGGCCGGCAGCACGGGCAGGTCGGCGTAGCGGGACTCGACCGGGCCCCGGCCGCCCAGCACGCGGTGCCGGGCCACGGAGACCACGTCGCCGAGCACGGCCGACGCGGTGGGCTCGCCGCCCGCGCCGCGGCCGTAGAACATGAGCTCGCCCGCGGCCTCGGCCTCGACGAACACCGCGTTGTACGCCCCGCGGACGCCGGCCAGGGGGTGGCCGGACGGCACGAGCGCGGGGTGCACGCGGACCTGCACGCCCTCGACGCCGTCGGCGGACCCGCGCTCGGCGATCGCCAGCAGCTTGAGCACGTGCCCGGTGCGCTGGGCCCACAGCACGTCGTCGGCGGTCAGCCCGGTGATGCCCTCGCGGGAGACGTCGTCGATGGACACCCGCGTGTGGAACGCGAGCGAGGCGAGGATCGCCGCCTTGGCCGCGGCGTCGTACCCCTCGACGTCGGCCGTGGGATCGGCCTCCGCGTACCCGAGCGCCTGCGCCTCCTTGACCGCCTGGTCGAGGTCGACGCCCTCCGTGGCCATCTTGTCGAGCACGTAGTTGGTGGTGCCGTTGACGATGCCCAGCACGCGGGTCACGCGGTCTCCCGCGAGGGACTCGCGGACCGGCCGGACGATGGGGATGGCTCCCGCGACGGCCGCCTCGAAGTACAGGTCCACGCCGGCCTCGTCGGCGGCGGCGTAGAGCGTGGGGCCGTCCTGGGCGAGCAGCGCCTTGTTGGCGGTGACCACCGACGCGCCGCCCGCGATCGCCCGCAGCAGCAGGCTCCGCGCGGGCTCGATGCCGCCCATGAGCTCGACCACGACGTCGGCGCGCTCGACCAGCGACTCGGCGTCGGCGGTCAGGAGGGAGCGGTCGACCACCGCGTCCCGGGGGGCCTCGACGTCGCGGACCGCGATCCCGACCAGCTCGAGCGTGGCCCCCACCCGGGACGCCAGGTCCGAGGCCTGCGTCGTGAGCAGCCGCACCACTTCCGTGCCGACGACGCCGCAGCCGAGGACGGCGACGCGCAGGGGCGGGTGGGCGGACGCGGGTGACGGCACGAGACGCATCTCCTGATCGGGTCGGGCGGGAGCGGACCCAGGATAGGGGTGCGTCCGACTGGCGGGACCCGCGGTCCGGAACGTGGAGCGAGCGGTGCGGTCCGAGCGCCCAGCCAGCAGCCGTCGTCGGCGTCGTCGTCGCGCCGTGCGTGAGCACGCTCGCGTGAAGACTCAGTTGCGCTGGGCGCAACGAACTCTTCACGCGTGTGGCGACGCGGCTCAGCCGAGGTCGAGCGCGAGCAAGTCGTCCTCGGTCTCGCGGCGCACCAGCACGCGGCTCGTCCCGTCCGCGACCGCGATCACCGCCGGGCGTGGCACGTGGTTGTAGTTCGACGCCATCGACCGCCCGTAAGCGCCCGTCGCGGCCACCGCGAGCAGGTCCCCCGCGCGGACGTCGGCGGGCAGCTGCACGTCGTGCACGACGATGTCGCCGCTCTCGCAGTGCTTGCCGACGACGCGCGCCAGCACGGTCTGCGCGGCCGCGGACCGGCCGACGACCTCCGCGTGGTACTGCGCGCCGTACAGCGCGGGCCGGATGTTGTCGCTCATGCCGCCGTCGACGGACACGTACGTGCGGGTGCGCCCGTCCTCGAGCCGTACCGGCTTGACCGTGCCGACCGTGTAGAGCGTCAGGCCGGCGGGGCCGACGATCGCCCGGCCGGGCTCGATCGAGAACCGCGGCAGCGGCGTGCCCAGGTCCGTGGCGCTGGCCTGCACGGAGGACGCGATGTCCTTGGCGATCCGGTCCGGGTCGAGGGCGACCTCCCCGGGCAGGTAGGCGATGCCGTACCCGCCGCCGAGGTCGACCTCGTCGACGAGCACGCCGGTCCGCTCGGCCAGCTGCGCCCGCAACGTGAGAACCGCGTGGGCGGCGACCTCGAACCCCGACGGATCGAGGATCTGCGAGCCGATGTGCGAGTGGATGCCGAGCAGCCGCAGCTCGGGCCGGGCCAGCACCGCGAGCAGCCCCTGCATCGCCGGGCTGTCGCCGTCGCCGGCGATCGAGAGCCCGAACTTCTGGTCCTCGTGCGCGGTCGAGATGTACTCGTGGCCACCCGCGTGCACGCCCGTGGTCACGCGGACCATCACGGGCGCGGGGCGTTCGGTGGAGGCTGCGTTCGCGACCCGGTCGATCTCCACGAGCGAGTCCACGATGATCCGGCCGACCCCGGCGTCGAGCGCGCGCGCGATCTCCGCGTTTGACTTGTTGTTGCCGTGCAGCCCGAGGTGCTCGCCGGGGATCCCCGCGCGCAGGGCGACCGCCAGCTCGCCGCCGGTCGCGGTGTCCACCCGCAGGCCCTCCTCGTGCACCCACCGGGCGACCGCGACCGAGAGGAACGCCTTGCCGGCGTAGTAGACGTCGACGCCCGCGCCGATCTCGGCGAACGCCGTCTCGAACGCGCGCCGGTAGCCCCGGGCGCGGGCGCGCAGGTCGGCCTCGTCCAGCACGTACGCGGGCGTGCCGTGCTCGGTCGCGAGCGCGCGCACCCCGACGCCGGCGATCGTCACGGAGCCGTTCGCCGCACGTGCGACCCCGGTGGACCAGGGCTCGCCGGGGATGAAGGTGGTCACATCCGCTCCGGGGCGGTCACGCCCAGCAGCCCCAGCCCGTTGGCCAGCACCTGGCGGGTGGCGTCGTTGAGCCACAGGCGGGTGCGGTGCACGTCGCTGACCTCCTCGTCGCCGAACGGGGCGACGCGGCGCTGGTCGTACCACTTGTGGTACGCGCCGGCGAGCTCCTCGAGGTAGCGGGCCACCCGGTGCGGCTCGCGCAGCTCGGCGGCCTGCGCCACCACCCGCGGCAGCTCCGCGATCTGGCCCAGCAGCACGGCCTCGCTCGGGTGGTCGAGCAGCGAGGCGTCGAACCCGTCCTCGCGGCGCACACCCGCCTCGGCGGCGTTGCGGGCCACGTTGACCGTGCGCGCGTGCGCGTACTGGACGTAGAACACGGGGTTCTCGTTGGTGGCGCGGCTCAGCAGGTCGAGGTCGAGGTCGATGCTCGAGTCCGCCGACGAGCGCGCGAGCGCGTACCGGGCCGCATCCACGCCGACGGCCTCGACCAGGTCGTCGATGGTCACGACGGTGCCGGCCCGCTTGCTCATCCGGACGGGTGCGCCGTCCTTCACCAGGTTCACCAGCTGCCCGATGAGGATCTCGAGGTTGACGCCGGGGGTGTCGCCGAACGCCGCGCAGATCGCCATCATGCGGCCGATGTACCCGTGGTGGTCGGCGCCGAGCATGATGACGACGCGGTCGAAGCCGCGCTCCCGCTTGTCCAGGTAGTAGGCGATGTCGCCCGCGATGTAGGCGGCCTCGCCGTTGGACCGGATGATCACGCGGTCGCGGTCGTCGCCGAACGTCGTGGTGCGCAGCCAGGTGGCGCCGTCGGCCTCGAAGATGTGGCCGAGCTCGCGCAGCCGCGCGATCGCGTGGTCGACGGCGCCCGACTCGTGCAGCGAGTCCTCGTGGAAGTAGACGTCGAAGTCGACCCCGAAGTCGTGCATCGACTGCTTGATCTCGCCGAACATGAGCTCGACGCCTCGGGCCCGGAACGCCTCGGTGGCGGCGGCCTCCGGCAGCGTGCGCGGGTCGGGCTCGCCGGCCGCGAGCGCGTCCGCGACCACCTGCTCGGCGATCTCGGCGATGTACTGGCCGCCGTACCCGTCCTCGGGCGCGTCCTTGCCCAGCGCGCGGGCCAGGAGCGAGCGCGCGAACCGGTCGATCTGCGCGCCGTGGTCGTTGAAGTAGTACTCGCGGGTGACCGCCGCGCCGGACGCCTGCAGCACGCGCGCCAGGCTGTCGCCGACGGCCGCCCAGCGCACGCCGCCGATGTGCAGCGGGCCCGTGGGGTTGGCGGACACGAACTCGAGGTTCACCGAGACGCCCGAGAGCGTCTCGTTCTGCCCGTAGTCGGAGCCCTGCTCGACCACGGAGCGGGCCAGCTCGCCGGCGGCAGCGGCCTCGAGACGGATGTTGAGGAAGCCGGGACCGGCCACCTCGACCGCCGCGATGCCCTCGGTGCTGGTGAGGCGGCGCGCAAGCTCTTCGGCGAACGCCCGCGGGTTGGTGCCGGCCTTCTTGGCCAGCTGCATGGCCACGTTGGTGGCCCAGTCGCCGTGCTCGCGCTGCCGGGGTCGCTCGAGGTGCACGGTCGCGGGGATCGCGGCGGGGTCGAGGGCGAACGTGCCGTCGTCGACGGCGTGCACGAGAGCGGCCTTGAGGGCCTCGGAGAGCTGGGCGGGAGTCACCGGAGAAGGGTACCGAGCCGGCCGGGCCGATCCGCCGCGGGCGACGAGCGGCGACCGCCCGGTCGGCGGGCGCGCGCGTCGCAGATCATCCGTCTGGGGGTCTGGCGTCGGCAGACCCGCCGGTGTTGACTGCACCGCATGCCTGGACACGGAGCCTGACCGGATGGCGCGACGGACCGGACTGATCGACACCGCGGTGGACGAGCTCCGCAGCCGCATCGAGTCGCAGGAGTGGCCCGTGGGGGCCCGGATCCCGCCCGAGCCGGCCCTGGTGGACCTGCTCGGCGTCGGCCGCAACACGGTGCGCGAGGCCGTGCAGTCCCTGGTGCACGCCGGCCTGCTGGAACGCCGGCAGGGCTCCGGCACCTACGTGGTGTCCCGCTACGAGCTCGCCGCGACCATGGGCCGCCAGATCGCCGACGCCCGCCAGCGCGACGTGGTCGAGGTGCGGCGGGCCCTGGAGGTCGAGGCCGGCCGGCTCGCCGCCCGCAGACGCACCGCCGGGGACGCCGCGGGCCTGCTCCAGCGTCGCGACGAGCGCGCTGCGGCCTACCACGCGGGCGACCTCGACGCGATGGTGTCGACCGACCTCGACCTGCACCGCGCGATCGTCCGCGCGACCGCCAACCCCGTGCTGGTCACCCTCTACGAGAACCTGCTCGACGCGATCGGCGAGAACATCCGGTTCAACTTCGTCACCGACACCCACGGCCACGACGCGCACGACGTCCTGGTCGAGGCCATCGTCGCCGGCGACGACGGCCGGGCCGCCAGCGAGACCAACCAGTACCTGTCCGCGCTGCTGGGCGAGTGAGCCGCGGCTGGTAGTGTCGTGCACCGCATCGACCCCCGGGTCGGTGTGCCCGCCCGCGTAGCTCAGTGGATAGAGCGTCTGCCTCCGGAGCAGAAGGTCGAAGGTTCGAGTCCTTTCGCGGGCACACATCACTGACGGCCCAGTCGCATCTGCCCAACGGCCGGGCTCGCAGACCACCACAGCTTGCTGAGGACGTCGAGGGTCTCGAACCCCCGTAGCCTCCGGTCATGAGCACCCTTCACGAGGTCGGCGAGCGCGACGCCTGGCGATGCTGTTTGTGCGACGAGCCGGTCGACCCCGACGCGTCCGTCAACGCCGATCGCGGCCCGAGCATCGACGGCGGCGCGACGCCGAAGGGCAAGAAGGCCGCGCCGGGCTCGGAGCGCCTGGCGCACCGGGCCTGCAACACCCGCAAGGGGGCGGTCAAGCCGGTCGTGGCGTGGTCGCCGGCGCTGTTCGTCGTCGAGCCGGCACCGATCGTGTCGACCGTCGAGCGGCTGACCCGCAAGGGCGGTCGCGAGGTCGTGGGGCGCTGCCCGACGAAGGCGGACGGTGAGGCGGCGGCAGCCTGGCTCGAGGACCGGCTGTCGAGGTTCGCCCCCGACCTGCGAGCGACGGCGGCGGTCGAGCCGGGCGGCGGGCAGTTCCTCCTCGTGCTGCGCGCGGGCTGACGGGGGCCTCAGGGCTCGTCGTCGGGCGCGCGGAACGACCGGCGCCCGTACTCCATCCACACGCCGAGGTAGACCAGCGCAGCGAGGGAACCGACGATGGCGATCCCGGCGCTGCCGGCCCCCGCGGCGCTCGCGACGAGCGCGCCCAGCGTCCCGGCGACGATCGCGTTCACCACGTTGACGAACATCGCCGTGCTGCCCACGACGTGGCTGAGCGTCGAGCGCTTGAGACCCATCGTGTAGGTCTGCATGAGCCCCGCGCGGCTGTCCTCCCACGAGGTGACGAGGTAGTCGGCGATCTCCGGGTCGAGCGCGATGTACGCGGAGCGGATCCGGTTCATCCCCAGGATCAGCGCGCTGTCGTCGTGGCTGGCGTTCATCACGCGCACGCCGGTCAGCGTCCCGAGGATCAGCACGACCGAGGCCAGCCCGATCGAGAGCACCCGGAACGGGGTCCCGAACCCCGACGCCTGCGCGACGAGCGCCAGGACCACGAGCGCGGCGGACGCGACGGTCAGGTGGATGGTGATCCTGCTCATCACCTCGGCCCAGAGGGTGCTTCGCGTGCCCAGCAGGCTCCAGTGCTCGGTCGCCAGGATCTGGGCGCGCACCGTGGGCGAGGGAGTCCCCGCGGGAGGCTCGGGCGACGACATCGGCGGCTCCTTCCGGCGCTGCCGCTCACGCTATGACCCGCGGGCCCTCCTCACCGAGGACTTTGGCGTCTCACCTCACCCGAACCGGCCGCTGACGTACGCCGCGGTCCGCTCGTCCTGGGGCGACTGGAACATCGCGCGCGTGTCGCCGTGCTCCACGATCACCCCGGGAGTGCCCTGCGACGCGAGGAAGAACGCGCACTGCTGCGAGACGCGGGCCGCCTGCTGCATGTTGTGCGTGACGATGACGATGGTGACCTCGTGCGCCAGCTCGGTCATGGTGTCCTCGATGACGCGCGTCGAGGTGGGGTCGAGCGCGGAGCAGGGCTCGTCCATGAGCAGGACGCGGGGTCGGACGGCGAGCGACCGCGCGATGCAGAGGCGCTGCTGCTGGCCGCCCGACAGGCCGCCGCCGGGGGCTGACAGCCGGTCGCGCACCTCGCGCCACAGGCCCGCCTTGGTCAGCGACTGCTCCACCAGCGAGTCCTTCTCGGACGCCGACGCCCGCACGCCCGTGAGCCGCAGGCCCGCCAGCACGTTCTCCCGGATGCTCATGGCGGGGAACGGGTTGGGCTTCTGGAACACCATGCCGATGTCGCGGCGCGCCTGGGTGAGCCGCCGCGACGGGTCGTAGATGTCGTCGTTGTCGAGCAGCACCTGACCGGCCAGGGCGGCCGACGGCACCAGCTCGTGCATCCGGTTGAGGATGCGCAGGAACGTCGACTTGCCGCAGCCCGAGGGGCCGATGAGCGACGTGACGACCCCCGCCGGCATGGTGAGCGAGACGCGGTCGAGCACCTGGTGCGTGCCGAACCAGGCGCTGATCTCCCGCGCCTCCAGCTGCGCCAGGTGCGCGGGCGCGAAGCTCGGGGCCGCCGCCGCGACCGGGGTGAAGGCGGCCGGGTCGGCCGAGACCGGCGGCAGCAGGATCGTCGACGAGTCGTGGGTCGGTGCGGTCACAGGGAGGTCCTCGGGGGTCGGTGGGGGGTCACGGGAGCGAGCCCCGGACCATCAGGTGCCGGCCGACCGCGCCCGCGAGCGCCAGCAGCCCGAGCCCGAGCAGCACCCACAGGGAGGCCGGGGCACGGCGGGCACGGTCGGCCCAGACGAGGTCAGGTGCGGCGGCGGTGACGGGCGCGGCGCTGGGGGCCGGCGCCGACGCCGACGGACCGGCGTCGGGAGCGGCCGGCGCCGAGGACGGGACCACCGACGAGCCGCCCGAGGCGTGGTGCGACCGGGCCGGCGCCGCGGGGACCGACAGCGTGATCTGCTGGTCCGGGTCGGCGTGGACGGTCGTCGGCGCACCGAGCACGAGCAGGGCGAGCAGCACCGGCACCACGGTGTAGAGGGTGGGCGTCGTGGCCGGCTCCTCCTCCAGGCGTCGGAACGCGTCCTCCTGCTCCCGGCGGCGCCGACGACGCGCACGGAGCACGGTCCACACCCCCAGCGCGACGAGCAGCACCAGCGCCAGGCCGGTCCACGGCACGGCCACGACGGCGGTGCGGGACGTGCTGGACACCAGGGGGATGTCGGTCTGCGGCCCGGGCGCCGCCTCCATCTCGACGTCCACGACCGCGGTCAGCAGCCCGAGCGGGAGCACCGCGGGCAGGACCGAGCGCACGGTGAACGACTGCCCGGGCAGCACCTCCTGCGTGGCCCCGGGTCGCGTGGTGACCAGGTGCACGCCGAACGGCCCCGTGATGCGCAGGCGCGGCTTGCCGACGATCTTCACGTTGCCGGTGTTGGCGACGGCGTAGCTGACGGTGGCGGGCGCGAAGCCGAACGGCACCCACGAGCCGGCCCAGGTGGCGCCGACGTCCCGGACCTCGAGCCGCGGGGTCACGTCGCCCGACACCCGGACGTTGAGCCGCACGGCGACACGCGTGTCGAGCACGACCCCGTCGGCGTTGGCCGTCGGCGAGGCGAGCGAGACCACGACGCCGCCCGGGTGGTCCCCGGGGGTGGCGGCCGCGGGGACCGCGAGGGCGAGGTCGACGACGGCGTCGGACAGGGCGGGCACGGTGACGGTCGGGGTCGATGCCGTGACCCACGCGCCGACGTCCGTCGGTGCCGTGGCGTGGGCCTCCAGGTCGTACCCGCCGGCCGAGGTGTTGAGGGCATCCGCCCCGTAGACGTCGAAGGTGCGCTCGACCGTCGAGGCGTTGGAGACGACGACCTTGACCGCCCCGGTCGCGCCGGGGTCCATCGTCAGCTCGAACCGCGTGCTGCCGTCGGGCAGCCCGTCCGCACCGGCAGGGCTGACGGACCAGGCCGTCGCGACGTCGTCCGCCGCGACGGCCTGGGAGCCGGCCAGCCCGGCGCCGCCCGCCGCCAGCACGGTCACGAGGACCGCGCGCAGCAGCGAGCGACGACCGAAGAGGCTCGTGTGCATGTCGGCCGTCAGCCGCCGATCAGCGTGACGGTGACGGTCGAGGTGTAGCTGCCCTCAGCGGTGCTGGCCGGGATGGCCAGGTTGAGCGCCGCGGCCAGCGTGGTGGTGCCGCGCCCGTTCACCAGCGACTTGCCGAGCAGCTTGCTCGCACCGAGACCACCGCTGGTGGCGTCGTCGAGGAACGAGGCCACGCTCGGGCCGGCCTGGGCCGTCAGCGGGGCGCCGGCGTCCTTGGTGACCACCGGGAGGCCCGGAGCCCAGCCGAGGTACTTGGCGCCGACGACGCCGGCGGTGCCGGTGAAGTCGGAGGCCTGGACGTTGACCTGCCAGCCGGTCAGCAGGTCGTCGCGGCGGGTGTCCGCCACGGTGAGCGTCGGCAGGGTGCCCGCCGCGGTGACGCGGGTGTTGCCCGTGTCGCGCTGACCCGTGAGCGCCACGTTGGCGCCGGCCGGGACGGTGAACACCAGGCTGCCGGGCTCACCGAGCGGGGCGGCCGGGACGGTGAGCGTCACCGTGATGGTGCCGTTCGGTCCGGAGCCCACCGTGACGTTCAGCGGAGCGGCGGTCGAGGCGGCGAAGGCCGCGGGGTCCGTCGGAGCGAAGCTCGCCGTGTAGGTGTGCGCGCCCAGGGCCGGCGCGGTGACGGTGTAGCTGGCGACGCCGGCGGTGACCGTGCCGGTGCCGAGCGTGGCGCCGTTCTCCTGGAACGTCACCGTACCGGCCGCGGCCGGGGCGACGGTCGCCGAGAGCACGAGGTCCGCGCCCGAGGCCGTGGCAGCCAGCGTGGTCGTGGTCGCCGCGGCGCCGCTGCTCAGCGCCGGGGCGGCGGGGATGGACCACGAGTAGTTCAGCGGGTCCGTGCCGCCGACCACGGTGATCGTGGTCTTGAAGTAGCCCAGGCCGATGCCGCCCGAGTCGCGGCAGGCGACGATGAACGGGAACTGGTTGCCCGTCGCGTTGGGGTGGGCCTCGTTGTACGTGGTGATCTGCGCGCGGTTCAGGCGGTCGGGCTGGACGTCCATGTAGAACCGGCCCTGCGCGTCCACGGCGGACCACACGGCGCCGACCGGCACCTGGTCCCAGTCGTTCTCCGGCACGCCCACCTGCGGGATGCGGATGCCCACCTGCGCGCTCGTGGTGTTGGCCGGGCACTTCTGGTCCACGGTCAGCGACTTCCAGGGCCGCGGGTTGACGCCGGCCGTGGGCGAGACGCCCGAGCTGATGGTCGTGGCGGCGGTCTGCTGGTCGAGCGGGCCGGCGACCGTGTGCCAGCGGATGTTGCCGGGCAGCAGCGGGCCCTCGTCGGCCGCGGCGGCGGGGCCGGCGGCCGCGAGGCCCACCACGCCCGCCAGGAGGGAACCGGCGAGCACGCCGGTCAGGAGCTTCGAGAGACGCATCGAGCCGCGTTCCTTTCGGGAGGGCGAACGGGCAGCGTCGTGCTGCCGCTCGAACAGTGCCGACCCCACGTGAACGGGGGTCGGCGCGGGGGCGTCCGCGGGACGACGCGCACCCGCGCGACGCCGCCGGAGCCGCCAGGTACCGAGACCGACGAGCACGAGCAGCAGCCCGAGGAGCAGCCACGGCACCGCCCAGAGGCGCACCGACGCCGACACGGGCGCCAGCTCGGGCTCGACCCCGGCCGAGGGTGCGAGCGCGTCGGCGCTGACCTGCACGGACTCGAGGACCGCGGGCCACACGCCGTCGACCGTGACGGTCTGCTGCTGCTGACCGCCGGGCAGGAGCTCGTCGATCCGCTCCGCCTGCGCGCGGGTGCTCAGCAGCCCGAACGGACCGGCGACGCGCGCGGACGGCTGCACCGCCATCCGCATGTTGCCGGTGTTCCGCACGGTGTACGTGACCGTCACGGTGCCCCTGCCGAGCACGCCGTCGGGCTCCCACGTGGCGGTCAGCCCGCCGACCTCGAGGCCCGGCGCGAGGTCCCCGGAGACGGTGACGTAGACCCGGGCCGCGACGCGCTGGTCCAGCTGGATGGCCGGCGAGTTGGCCCCGCCGGAGCCGGTGGTCACCAGCGAGGCGACGATCCCCCCGACGTGGTCGCCGGGCTGCGCGTTCGCCGGGATGCTCACGGTGAACGGGACGATGGTGTAGCCGATGCCGGTGGCGGTCGTCTGGCCCGGCACGGTGATCTGCTCCGGGCCGCCGAGCACGAGCCAGGAGCCGGCGTCGGTGTTGGCCTGCGCGTGCGGCACCACGGCGAGCCCGCGGTCGCCCTGCACGATGTCGCCGCCGTACAGCTCGAGACCGACCGGGGTCGCCGCCTGGTTGAGGACGGCGACGTGGTCCTGGATGGTCGAGCCCGGGGCGGCCGTGTAGCTGAGGAAGGACCGGCCGTCGGGTCGCTCCGGTCCGGCGGGCGCGATGCCGAAGGAGGCGAGGTCCGGCGCGGGCGCGTCGTCGGCGAGCGCGGGCGTCGCGCTCAGGACGCCGAGAAGGACCGCCGCGAGCGCGGCGGTCCGAAGGCGAGGAACGGTGGGCATCGAGAGCGCTCCGGGAGGTCGGAGGTGAGGAGGCGGAGCCGGTGCGGCTCCGCCTCCTCACCGGGAGATCAGACGGCGGTGAAGGTCACCGTCGACGTGTACGTGCCGGGCTGGACCGACGTGGGAACCCCGGCGATGCCGAAGACCCCGTTCAGGTGGGCGGTGCCCACGGAGTGACCGGCCGGGTACGCGGCGAACACCTTGGGCGTCGCCAGACCCGGCACGACGGCCGCGTTGTTGGTCAGGACGAGGTCACCGGCGAGGAGCGCGTTGCCGACGACCTGCGTGGCCACCAGGCCCGTGAGCCCGGCGTACTGGCCGCCGAACGTGGACCCGGCACCGTTGTCGAACGCCCCGGTGACGACCGAGGCCGTGAAGCCCAGGTTCCCCGCGCGGGTGTCCGTGATGACGATGTCCTGGAACGGGGCGGACGACGAGTACGTCGAGGTCGCCGGGTCGAGGACGGCCGTGCCGAGGTTCAGCGGCGCGGCGGGCGTGTAGGGCGTGGTGATGGTGATGGCGCCCTGCGGGATGGTGACGACGACGGTCTGGTCGTCGCTGGCACCCTGCTGCGTGTACGTCGCGGCGACCGCGGCCGACGTGGAGTCGGAGTACGGAGCCGTGCCGACGAAGACGGCCGTGAGGCTGTGCGCCCCCGCGTTGAGCGAGTTCACCGTGATGTCGCCGACGACGCCGTTGGTGCACAGGGCGGTGCCGATGACCGCGGCGCCGTCCTTGAACGTCACCGTGCCGTTGGGCAGGCCCGTGGCCGCGGTGACCGTGGTCGACAGGGTGACGGCCTGGTACGGGGCGCCCGCCAGGGGCGAGACCGACAGGACGGTCGTGGTCGGGCGGGCCGGCGTCGGCGTGACGGTCACGGTGACCGGGCCGGACGTCGAGGCCGCGTTGCTGCCGCCGAGGTAGGCCGCCGTCACGGAGTTGGTGCCCACCGGGATGGCCGACGTGGTGAGCGCCGCCGAGCCGGCCGACAGCACCGCGGTGCCCAGCGACGTGGTGCCGGCGAAGAACTCGACGCTGCCGGTGGCCGCGGTCGGGGTGACGGTCGCCGTCAGGGTGACGGGCGTGCCGGCCTCGACCGACGCCGCCGACGTGGCGAGCGTGGTGGTGGACGGGGAGGCGGCCAGCGGGGGCGCCGCCGGGATGGACCACGAGTAGTTCAGTGGGTCCGAGCCGCCGACGACCGTGATGGTCGTCTTGAAGTACCCCAGGCCGATGCCGCCCGAGTCACGGCAGGCCACGACGAACGGGAACTGGTTGCCCGCTGCGTTCGGGTGGTCGAGGTTGTACTGCGTGATCTGCGCGCGGTTCAGCCGGTCGGGCGGGACGTTCATGTAGAACCGTCCCTGCGCGTCCTGCGCGGACCACACGGCGCCGACGGGCACCTGGTCCCAGTCGTTCTCCGGCACCCCGACCTGCGGGATGCGGATGCCGACCTGCGCGCTGGTGGTGCCGGCGGGGCAGTTCTGGTCCACGGTCAGGGACGTCCACGGCCGCGGGTTGACGCCCGCCGTCGGGGAGACGCCCGAGCTGATCGTGGTCGCCGCCGTCTGGACGTCGAGCGGACCGGCGACGGTGTGCCAGCGGATGTTGCCGGGGAGCAGCGGGCCCTCGTCGGCCGCCATGGCGGGGCCGGCGAGCGCGAGGCCCACCGCTCCGGCCACGAGCGAGCCGGCCAGGACGCCGGTCACGAGCTTGGAGACTCTCATCGGACTCTTCCCTTCCAGAGGTGAAGAACGCAGGGTCAGTTGGTCGTGAAGTTCGAGGTCGCGGCCTGGGTCGGGATGCCGCACACGCCGCCGTCGTCGGACACGGCCAGCTGGGCGAACCCGGCGGCCTCGATGGACGACTTGCCACCGCCACCGCAGATGAAGCCGTTGGGGCCGAAGATCGACGTGAACCACGGCTTCGACAGGTCAGCCGTGCGGACCACGTTGTAGAGCGCGCGCTGGGCGTTGAAGCCGCCCTCGAGCTTGACCAGGGCGGCGCTGGAGCCCGCGCGGCCCGTGGAGAACGGGGCGACGGCGTTCACGGCGTTGGCGCCGTACGTCGCGCTCGACGGGTCGAAGACCGCCGGGTTGTGCTCCTCGGACTCCGTGATGCCCGCGCCGAGCGTCACCGCGGTACCGCCGTTGGCGGCCTGCAGCTGGGCCAGGAAGAACGTGCGGGTGCCCGAGCCGGTCTGCGGGATGTAGGCCTTGATGGCGCCGTTGGCCCCACCCAGCTGGTTCCAGTTGGTGTAGGTGCCGTTGTAGATCTTCACCATGTCGGCCGGGCTGATGGTCGCCGGCGCGTTGGTGCCCACGGCGGACACGGCGAGCTTGAGCCCGTCGACCGCGAACGGCACCTGCTGGAGCCCGGCGTTGATCTCGGCGGTGCTCAGCGTCGAGGACGAGCGCGCGAAGTTGATGTTGGTGTTGGCGATGAGCGCCGTCTTGCCGGCGCCCGAGCCGTTGGGCCGCGCGATCGAGGCGGTGCCGGTCTTGATGACGATCTGGTCGCCGATGACGCCGTTGGGGGCGATCGCGTCGTACGAGACCAGGCGCGCGTTGGCGCCGGCGTTGAACCCGGGCGTGAAGATCGCGCCGACCTTGACGCCGTCGGCGAGGTAGTTGACGGCGAACTGGCTCGTGTCCGAACCCACGCCGACGAGGTCGCGGGCCTGGGGGGTGGCATCGGCGGAGGCCGTGGTCGCGCCGGCGACGCCGAGGGCGGCGGCGAGCAGGACGGCCGCGACGGCCGAACCCTTCGTGCGGTTCATGGAGCTCCCTCTCGAGGATGTCTGGCATGCCGCGAGAGCGGCACGACCAGACCGTCTCGACGCCGGGAGAACGCCCTGGGTCCGTCCGGTGAACGCGGGACGGCCTGCACCAGCCCGCAGGACAACCGTTCAGATGAGGTTGGGCAGCAGGCGCGCGAGGGCGTCGGTGGTCACCCACGCGAGCCCGACCAGCACCGGGGCGGCGACGATCCAGAGCACGCGCGCGGGCAGCCGGCGGCGGAGCAGCACGGTGCCGACGACGGCGAGCAGGAGCCCCTGCATCGCGGCCGCGAGCACGGGCAGGACCGCCGTGTCGATGCCGAGCGGGGCCTCGGCGTCGGGCACCGACGCGGGACGCCCGGGCTCCCCGACGGCGGCATCGCCGCGCAGCGTGGCGTCGACGTAGACCACCTCCGCGGGTGCGAGCGCACCGGTCAGCCCGTGGCCGACCGTCGTGACGAGCGTGAGCCGCCCTCCCCGGGTGGCGGGCGGGGCCGGCAGCGGGTCGCCCGCCCGCCGGACGGCGTCCACGCGGTACACGAACCGACCCTGGCCGGTGGTGACCTCGATGCCGTCGCCCGCGCGCAGGGAGGGCACCGCGCGGAACGGCGCGCCGTAGGTGGCGGAACGGCCGAACAGCACCGCGACCCCCGCCTGGCCCGGCAGCACCGTGCTGCGCAGGTGTCCGGGCCCGGCCAGCAGGTCGCCCGACGCGGTCCCCTCGACCACGACCTGCTGCAGCCCGAGCGTGGGGATGGTCAGCAGGGCGACCGGGTCGCCGATCGGGATCGGACCGCCGAGCGGCGCCGTCTGGTCGGCCAGCTGCACGCGGAGCTGGGCGTAGAGCATCTGCTGCGACCGCGCCTGCTCGAACCCGCCAAGCACCAGCAGGTGCAGGGCGAACCAGGCGCAGAGCGAGCCGAGCACCAGCAGCGCCGTGGCGGTGACGGCCGCGGCCGGTGCCGCCTCGGGCCGGGGCGGGGCCGGCGGGCGTGGCCGGACGGTGCGCTGCAGCGGCGCCACCGCCTGCTCGACGGGCACCTCGAGGACGGTGGCGCTCACGGTCGGCCCGCCCGGGTCGGGATCCTGCGGATCAGCGGTGCGCCGAGGAAGGCGAGCGCGCCGGCGCCGAGGGCGATCGGCAGCGAGTGCGCGCCGGGTCCGCTCGGGGTCGCCTCCGTGCGGGCCGCGGGGCGCGCACCGGCCGCGGCGGGTGCCGGGTCGGCCGGCTGGCCGGTGACGGTCTCCGTGCCCGGCCCGGCCGGGACCACGGCAGCGGGCGGAGCGATCACGGGCGCGGTGACCGAGGCCGTGGTGGGCGGGACGGGCACGTGCGGCGGGGTCGACACCGGGGCGCCGAGCGCGCCGGACTGCGCCTTCACTGCCGCGGCGACCTTCGTCGCCGACGCCAGCAAGGGGCCCGTGGCGGAGCCGGACGTGATCGGCAGGTAGCCGTCGGGCAGCTGGCCGACGCCGGTCCCCCGCACCTGCCCCTCGGTCGTCGCGATCGTCACGAACGCCGCCGCGTCGGCCGCGTCGGCCGCCGACATGCCCGACAGCCGCGAGGCCGCGTGCACGATCATCGTGCCGGGGTACGCGCCGGAGGTCTGCCGCACGGTGCCGGCGTCGAGCAGGAACGGCTCCCCCGGCGCGGACTGCGTCGCCGTCGACACCGCGGCCGCCAGCGAGGCGTCGTCAGGCGTCACGAACGTGGTGCCGGTGGTGCGCAGCGCCGCGGTCCGCAGGCCGTAGCGCACCGCGTCGCCCAGGCTGACGACGCCGAGCATGCCCCGGCTGCCCCAGTTCTGCGGGTCGATCCTGCCCAGCTTCCACGGGTCGCTCGACGTGCTGCGGTCGCACCGGGTCTGCACGTTGGGCTGGGCGTCGAGCACCGCCTCGGCGATGGTCGCCAGGCTGGAGACCGGCGCCGCGATCTGCGAGAAGTACGGCGACTCGGCGAAGTTCGCCTTCTGGCACTCGAGGGCGTAGTCGGGCACGTAGGTGTCCTGCAGGCCCCACTCGCGGGTGGGCACCTCGACTCCCTTGTAGGACGGGTTCACCACCATGCCGTGCTCGTCGGGGGTCCCCGCCAGGAAGGCCGCGGCGTCGGGGTCGGCGTCGAGGTACGCGGTCAGCGCCGCCATCACGTCGGACCGCACGGACAGGGACAGCAGCGTGGCCATGGTCTCGGTCGGCGCCTGGTTCACGCCGGGGTTGAGGGCGAGGAACTCGGGGTCCTGGTTGAGGGACCAGGGGTTGCCGGCCATGCCCTCGTGCCCCCGCCCGAGGTCGGAGCCGAGGTAGGACTGCGTGAGCAGCTTGGCCAGCAGCCGGGGCGTCAGCCGCAGGTCGGTGACCGGTCCCGCGTTGTCGGGCTGGTCGAGCACGTAGGCGATCGCGAACCCGGTCACCGCGACGGGCGCGTAGCCCACGGGGACGTCGGGCGGCGCCTCCTGCTTGTCGGACACCAGCGCGGCCACCCCCGACCCGCGCAGCATGGTGGAGAAGGCCACCGACTCGCTCATGCGGTTGTGCCGGTACGTGAACCGGCTCGCGTCGAGGCAGTACGCCGGCGCCCACTGCACGGAGGCCTGACTGAGCAGCTCGGACCCGAAGAAGTCGACCGGCGCGCCCTGGCCCAGGGCGCTGCACGGCGCGGGCGGCGGCTGGAACGTCAGCGGCACGACGAACCGGTTGCGCCAGTTGGACGGCGCCCACCAGTACGCGGGGCTGACCGCGAGGTCGAAGCCCGTCGACACGTCGTAGCTGGACCCCGGCGCCGCCTTGCCCGTGCGCCGGCACTCGGCGTTGGCGTCGACGCAGCTCATGCCCATGATCGGGATGACCACGAGCGAGCACGGCGTGGTCGACGAGCAGCCGAGCGACTCGTTCTCCACGTTGGTGCGGACGTCGAAGTCGGTGCGGCCGGTGCCGTCGAGGCGCGTGTACGCGGCGAGGTCGTTGGGCGGCAGCGCGCCGTTGAAGCCCATCTCGGGCGCCTCGGTCTCGGCGCTGCAGACGTCGTAGACCGTGCCGCCGGCCGCGCGGAACGGCACGGCGTACTGGTCGAGGAACGAGATGTTCGGCGTGCAGTCGGCGGGCCAGTCGGGCCGGGCGCTCTGCTCCTCGCGCTGCTCGGGCGTCGCGTACAGGTCGTGCCGCCAGACCGACTGCCCGGCCCCGACCGCGTCGGACCGCTGCTTGAAGAACGAGGTCCAGCACGTCTCGGGGACCACCTCGTCACCGCTGCCCCGGCACTGCAGGACGACGACGGGGTACTCCTGCGGCAGCCCCTTCTCGGCCCGGGGGTCGGCGCTGCGCGAGCCGCTCGGGTGCGCGCCGGTCCAGGAGACGTCGAGCTCCTGGCGCGCGCGCAGGTCGCTGGTCACCGCTACGTCGACGGTCACGGTCCTGGTGTCCACCGCGGTCACGTTGCCGTCGGCGTCCTGGAAGTCGCGGGTCAGCGTCTTGGTCTGGCTGAACTCGGGCGGGTCGTCGGCAGACGCCGACCCCACGCCCGCCCCCAGCCCCGCGAGGACGAGGAGCACGACCGCGAGCCGCCTCACGGGGCGAGCCTGCGGCGTCGGGCCTGCAGGGCGAACAGGCCGGGGACCAGCACGATGGCCAGCAGCTCGACGGCCGCGAGCGCCCCGAAGAACCGGCCCCCCTCGGCCGGCCGGCTGGGCACGTTCGAGCTCACGGCCGCGGACACCGCGGCGCCGGACCCGTCGCCGGAGGCTCCGACGGGCAGCCCGGTGATGGGGT
>NZ_JBGFQZ010000021.1:0-54616 GCF_041295535.1 Cellulomonas sp. ICMP 17802
AGCACGTCGACGCCGAGGGTGTCCAGGACGACGGCGATGGGGCTGGCGACGGAGAAGCTGCCGTCGTCCTCGCCGGCCCAGAGCAGCCCGACGACGGTCCCGTCCTCGGCGACGACCGCGGAGCCGGAGTCGCCCTCGGCCGAGAAGGCGTCGACGCCCTCGCCCGGCTCGATCCGGATCTGGTCGCGCAGGGTCTTCCACCCGATGCCGGGGCCGAAGTCGACGGAGGTGGTGTAGTCGGTGGAGGTGACGACGCCGCTGGTCAGGCCCGTGGTGCGCCCGCTCTTGCGCACGGCGGCGTCCTCGGCGGCCGGTCCGGAGCCGGTGACGGGGCCGATGCCGACGATGCCGGGCAGCCACGGCGCACCCGGCGCGAGCGCGACGACGGCCGCGTCGATCCGGTCGGTGAGGGCACCGCGGACCAGGGCCCCGATGCGGTCGTGCCGCGGGTCGCCGCCGTCGGCGAGGGCGGGCTGGATCCAGGTGCTGGCGACGTCCTCGAGCCCGTCACCCGCGGCGACGTGCCAGTTGGTGAGCCCGAACGTGCGGCCGGTGTGCCGCTCGTAGACCAGCACGCCGAGCGTCCCGTTGACCGACCGCAGCTGCGCCTGCCCGTCGATCGGGACCGTCACGGGCGTGGCCGGCCCCAGGCTGATCCCCCCGGCGAGTGGGCGGACGCGCTTGGACGGCTGAGGGGCGGCCGCGGCCCCGGCGAGCAGCCGGACGCGGTGCTCGACGATGTCCGTGGGGATCCCGTCGATCTCGCTCGGGATGCGCTCGCTGTCCGCGAGGTCGTCGTCCGCACGCTTGCGCTCCACGTGCACGACGATCGCCTGGCGACCGGTCGGTGAGCCGCCGGACCGCTTCTCGCCGATGTCGACCCCGACCACGCCCGGCCGGGCGATGAGCGCGTCCTCGACGGTGCGCTTGGTGGTGCGGATCTGGTCGCGGGTGTGCGAGGCGGGTGTGGGGTCCTGCTCAGTCATGGCGCGCTTCTCCTCAGCCGGTCGGGTGCTCGTCAGGAGCGGGTGAATCCGGGCCAGATACATCGGTCCGGAAGAAGAGTTCCAGAGATGTATCTGGCTGCCGAGAGCATGCTCCTCTCCGGCGACCCCGATCGGTGGGGTCGCCCGCGGGTGCTCGCGGGGGGACGGTCCGCGACGCGGGCGGTCCGGGGGCACCCGTGGGCGGCCGGATCGTCCTTGTCGGGGTTGTCAGGGTCGTCCTACTGTGTGCGGGGCGGCCGCCCGACGAGGCCGCCTGTGAGGGGTCCATGATGAGTGACGACCTGGTGGAGCCGGTGGACACCGAGCTCCGCAGCCAGGGTGAGGGGCTCGCCGACCAGGCGGCCCGCGCGGTGGTGGCCTACCGCGACGGAGACCGTGCTCCGCTCGCCGCCCTGGTGCAGGTGATGACCCCCCTGCTGTGGCACACGGTGCGCGCCCAGGGGGCCGACCCCGAGCTGGCGCAGGACATCGTGCAGAACACGTGGCTGACCCTCGTCCGGGACATCGAGTCGATCCGCGACCCCCGCGCGACCCTGCAGTGGATGCTCGTCACCGCCAAGCGGGCGGCGTGGCGCTCGGTACGCCGCAGCCGGGACGAGCTGGTCCGCCACGAGCAGGACGAGCACGTGACCGACTGGCTGGCGGCGCCGACCGACGACCTGCCCGACTCGGTGGCCGTCCGGAGCGAGCGCGACGAGGTGCTCTGGCGCCACGTCGCGGAGCTGCCCGACCGGTGCCGCCGGCTCCTCGGGCTGGTCGCGCTGGTCGACCGCCCCGACTACTCCATCGTCTCGAGGTCGCTCGGCATGCCCGTCGGCAGCATCGGCCCCACGCGCGGGCGCTGTCTCGCCAAGCTGCGCGTCGCGCTCGCCTCCGACCCCGCCTGGAGCATGTCATGAGCGCCGACGAGAAGACCCTCGCCCTGGTCGCCGCGGGCGGCCTCGACATCGACGACCTGCACATCCTCGAGCGGCTCGCGGCCATGGTCGAGATGGCGGACCCCGTCCCGGAGGGCCTGGTCGAGCGCATCGGGATGGCGCTGACCATCGAGGCCATGCACGCCGAGATCGCGGAGCTCCACCTCGTCGGCGAGCCCGCCCTCGCGGTCCGCGCCGACGAGGCGAGCATCGAGGCCGGCACGATCACGTTCACCACCGACGTGCTCACCGTGATGATCTCCGTGCACGCCGAGGCCGGCCGGGTCCGGGTCGACGGGTGGGCCGCCCCCGCGGGCGAGCTCTCGGTCGAGCTGCACCAGGGCGGCGAGGTGACCACGACGTCGTCCGACGCCGACGGACGCTTCTCGTTCTCCGACATCGAGCGCGGACCGGCACGGCTCGTGCTCCGCCGCCCGTCGGACCCGACGGTGCCCATCGTGACGCCGCAGATCGAGCTCTAGCGCAGATGACCGAATCCGGCGGTCCGGCGGCGGCCGGGCCGCCGAGTCTCGGCGCTCTCGTCGAGCAGGTGCAGCGGGCGGACGACGACAACGCGGAGGGCAGGCCCACCCGCGCGCGCCGGCGGCTGCGCCCGGCGCTGCGCGCGCTCGACGCGATGCCGACCACCCCCGAGGTGGCCCACTGGCGTGCCCGCGCCCTGATCGAGCTGGCCAAGTGCGACTTCGAGACCCGGGGTGGCCCGCGGCCGATGCTCGAGCGCCTCGACCAGATGCTGGCCGAGCAGGAGGCCGCGGGTGGCGGCTGGCCGGGGCTGCGGCCGGCGGTCGCCGGGCTGCGCGGGCTGCTCGCGCTGCGGGCCGGGCGGCAGGACGACGCCCTGCGCGAGCTGGACGTCGCGGTCGCGGCGTCCGACGAGGCCGACCCCATCGACGCGGTCCGCTCCCTGCTCAACCGCGGTGTCCTGCACATGGACCGGCGCGAGCTGACCGCCGCCCGCGCGGACCTCGCCGACTGTGCCCGGCGCGCGCGCCAGGCGGGCTTCGTCCGCCTCGTGTTCAAGGCGGAGCACAACCTCGGCTACCTCAGCTTCGTCGCCGGGCGCATGCCCGAGGCGCTCGCGGTCATGGAGGCGGCGGCCGCCATCCTGCCGGGCCCGCCGCGGCCGACCGCGATCCAGGACCGCGCCCGGGTGCTGCTCGAGGCCGGGCTGGTGGGTGTCGCGGACAGCACCCTGGCCGAGGCCGCCGCGCTGTTCGAGGAGCAGCACCTGCCGCACGACGTCGCCGAGTGCGAGCTCGGCCGGGCGGAGTGCGCCATGCTGCGCGGCGACCTGGTCGCGGCCCGCGAGTTCGCGGTGTCCGCCGAGCGCAGGTTCCGGCGCCGGGGCGACGACGCGTGGGTGATCCGGGCGTCGCTGCTCGCGCTGCAGGCCGACGCGGAGGCCTGCGCGGCGGCGCCCGACGGCGCGCACGTGCGGGCCCGGTGGGCGTCGCTCGCGCGGAGCGCGGGCCGCCTGGAGCAGATGTGCGTGAGCACGGGCCGCACCATCTGGGCCACGGCCGCGGCCTACGTGCGCATCGAGTCCGACGTCGCCCGCGGCGTGCTGCAGGACCCGGCTGCGGTGCTCGAGGCCCTCGGGCCGGTCCGGAACAGCGACCCGATCGCGGTCCGGCTGCACGGCCGCCGCATCCGGGCCATGCTCGCGCTCGAGGCCGGCGACCGGGAGCGCGCGGGCCGGTACGTCCGCGCAGGTCAGCGCGATCTCGGGCTGCACCGGTCGCGGTTCGGCTCGCTCGACCTGCGCACGGCGGGCGCGGTGCACGGGACGGGCCTGGCCGACCTCGACGTCTCCCTGGCGTTGGCCACGGGCCGGGCCGCGGCGGTGCTGGACGCGGCCGAGCGCGTGCGGTCGGTGATCGGCGGGACCCCGCGGGTCAACCCGCCCAGCGACCCCGTCTCCGCCGCGCTGCTCGAGGAGCTCCGGGAGCTGATCGACCAGAACCGCGGTGTCCGGCTGCGCGTGGGTGGCGACCCGCGCCTGGTCCGCGTCGAGCGCGAGGCGCAGCGCCTCAAGCACGAGATCCTCGCGCGGTCGTGGCACGAGCGCGGCCGCGCGGGCGGCGACCGTGCGGGCCGCTCGGTCGAGGTGCGACGGCGGCTGCGGGACCGGCCGGGCGGCGTCGTCCTCGACGTGCTCGAGCACCGCGGCGAGCTCCTGGCCGTCGAGGTCGGCGAGGACCGCACGGCGCTGCACCGCCTGGGGGAGGCCGCCGGCATCGCGGAGCTGGTCCGCCGGGTCCACGCCGACCTCGAGGTGACGGCCAACCCGCTGGTCCCGGCCGACCTGCGCGACGTCGCCCGGAACTCGCTGCGGCACGGCATGTCCGCGCTGCAGACGCGGCTGAGCCCGGCGCTGGAGGCCTCGGGCGAGCTCGTGGTCGTCGCGACCGGCTGGCTCGGCGTCCTGCCGTGGTCGATGCTGCCGTCGCGGATCGGCCGGCCGACCGTCGTCGCGCCGTCCGTGCACCACTGGATGACCTACGCCGGCACGCTCCAGGGCGTGCCGACGCGGGTGAGCGCGGCGGCCGGGCCCGGGCTGCAGCACGCCGAGACCGAGGCCGAGGAGATCGGTCGGCTGTGGCCGGGCGGCGAGGTCGTGGTGGGTGGCGAGGCGACGGTGTCGCGGATGATCGGGCTGCTGGGCGAGCCCGGCATCGTGCACCTCGCCGCGCACGGGCGGCACGAGCCCGACAACCCGCTGTTCTCGTCGGTGCGCATGGCGGACGGTCCGCTGTTCGCGCACGAGCTGGACTCCGGCGGCGGCTCGCCGGACCTCGTCCTGCTCTCCAGCTGCGAGGTCGGCCGCGCGAGCATCCGGGCCGGCGGCGAGGCGTTGGGGCTGGCCAGCGTGCTGCTGCGCACCGGCGTCGGCTGTGTCGTCGCCGCGGTGGCGCCCCTGCCAGACGAGACGGCGCTCAAGGTCATGACGCGCACCCACGCGCTCCTCCGGTCGGGGGTGCCCGTGGCCGTGGCCGTCGCGACGGCCACGGCCGAGGACGCCGCGGAGACCGGCGTGGTCGCGCCCCTGGTGTGCTTCGGCGCCCCGCTCTGAGCGTCAGCCGTGGTGGTGGGACCCCATGCCCGGCATGCCGGGCATCCCGGGTGCCGCAGCCCCCGCGTCGGTCGACGCCAGCCCCGGCACGGTGATCGTCGCCGCGAGCAGCGACCCGAGCGCGAGGACCCCGAGCCGGACGAGCGGGCCGGCGGACCGTCCCGACGGGCCGGGTCGCAGCCCGACCGCGAGGAGCACCGCGGCGCCGAGCTGCAGCACCGCGGCCGCCACGTCCGCCGGGCCGAGCGACCCGGTGACGGCCACCGCGGCGACCAGCCAGCCGACGGCGCCGCCGAGCAGGGTGGCCAGCGCGGCGCGGGGCAGCGGGGCCGGACCGCGGAGTGCGGCGACGGCCCAGCCGAGCTCGGCGACGCCGACGACCGCGAGGGCGACCCCGAGCCCGGGGTGGTGCCCCAGGTGCTCGGAGCCGAGGGCGATCAGGACCAGCCCGCCCCCCAGGGCGGCGTAGGCCGACCCGGTCCGTCCGACGAACGCCCGCGTGCCCTCCTGGGTGGCGAACGCCGGGACCGCCGGGGCGGCCGCCGGACGCACCGCGTGCGTGGTCATGCTCACGCCGTCCGCGCGCCGGTGCCCACCGTCTGGTCGGCCTTGTCGGCGGCGAGGCCGACGCCGAGCAGCAGGATCGCGCTGGCGAAGTGCAGAACGTTGTCGGCGCCGTTCAGGGCGAGGATGTTCGCGCCGGAGCCGACGAGGAACAGGCCGAGCACGCCCACCAGCAGGTAGACGGCGCCGATCGTGGTGTTCGTGCCCTTGGCGGCGCGCACGGAGGTGCGGGCGGCCACCAGCAGGGCCGCGCCGATGAGCAGGTGCACGATGTTGTGCAGCGGGTTGACGTCGAACACGATCAGCGGCCGGCCCTCGGTGGCGGCGAACGAGACGCCGCCGGTGACGGCGAAGCCGGCGAGGCCGACGAGCAGGTAGACGATGCCGAAGACGGTGCCGACGAGGCGGTTCGGGGACTGGGACACGGGGGTCCTCCTTCTGGAGCCGGGTACGTGCGTACGGGCAGGGTTCGCAGCGGGCGGCCGTCCGGATGGGACCGGATTTGGAGGACCTCGCCGCGGTGACGTACCCTCGGGTCATCCAAAGACCGCCGGTCGTCGGTCCGTCGTGCGCACACCAGTGCGTGTGTCGGTCCGCCCGAAGTCCCGCAGCAGCGGAGGCCAGCGCAGGTGAGAGTTCCCGGAAGGCTCGGTGCTGCCGAGCCGCCTGACGAGCCCCGCGCCTGCGCGGGGCTCTTTCGTTTGTGGGGCGTGACGACTGGTGGCACCACCATCGGAAGGATTGCCATGGCGAGGCCGGACAAGGCAGCCGCTGTCGCGGAGCTCACGGACCTGTTCCGTGACAGCAACGCGGCCGTGCTGACCGAGTACCGCGGGCTCACCGTCGCGCAGCTCAAGAAGCTGCGCAAGGCGCTCAGCGGCAACGCAACCTACGCCGTGGTGAAGAACACGCTGACCGCGATCGCGGCCAAGGATGCCGGCCTCGAGGGCCTCGACGACGTGCTTGCGGGCCCGTCGGCGATCGCCTTCGTCTCCGGTGACCCGGTCGAGGCCGCCAAGGGACTGCGTGACTTCGCCAAGGCGAACCCCGCACTGGTCATCAAGGGCGGTGTCCTCGAGGGACGCGCCCTGACCGCTGCGGACGTCACCAAGCTCGCGGACCTCGAGTCCCGCGAGGTGCTGCTGGCCAAGGCTGCCGGCGTGTTCAAGGCGTCGCTGTTCCAGGCGGCGTACCTGTTCACGGCGCCCGCCGCACAGGCCGCGCGCACCATCGACGCCCTGCGCCTCAAGCGCGAGGAGTCGGCCGAGGTCGCAGCCTGAGCCATCCGGCACAGGCGCTCACAAACCCCCTGCCCGAGCCGGCCACCACGGCCGCCGGGCGCTGAACGGAAGGAACCGCCATCATGGCGAAGCTCACCACCACCGAGCTCATCGACGCGTTCAAGGAGCTCTCCCTCATCGAGCTCTCCGAGTTCGTGAAGGCGTTCGAGGAGACCTTCGAGGTCACCGCTGCCGCTCCGGTCGCCGTCGCGGCCCCCGCCGGCGCCGGTGGCGCTGCCGAGGTCGAGGCCGAGGAGGAGAAGGACTCGTTCGACGTCGTTCTCGAGGCCGCGGGCGAGAAGAAGATCCAGGTCATCAAGGAGGTGCGTGCCCTCACGAGCCTGGGCCTCAAGGAGGCCAAGGACCTCGTCGACGCCGCCCCCAAGGCCGTCCTGGAGGGTGTCAACAAGGAGGCCGCCGAGAAGGCCAAGGCGACCCTCGAGGGCGCCGGCGCCACGGTCACCCTCAAGTGATCACCGCCTCCGGCAGGGTCGGTGCGCCGACCGGCCGGAGGTAGGGGAGCGACGCTCCCGCAGCTGGTCGACGAGGCCCGCGTCCCGATGACGGACTCGGGCCTCGTCGCTTGTCTGACCAGCCACGACGTGGTCCGTCCACAGCCGGACGGGGGTCCAGGCTTTCGCCGGCCCGCCGGGTGTGCCACCATGTGCGCGGCGACAACGTCGTCGCCGGACGGGCGGAGCCGCCTGTTCGTACCGGACGCCTCGTGGCCGGTCACCCACCTCGGTGGGGGACTCCAGGAGGTGTCGATGCCGGGTGGACTTTGACACCGCGGCCGAGTATGCTAGCGCTTTGCGCTGGCCTGTGCCCGCGATCCCGTATAACCCGAGCCCACCTTCGTCGTTCGTACACGACGTCGCCAGGCTCGCCGGCCGGGGGATCGCGCCTAGCCAGGACCAGTGCAGCGTGCACTCGATCCGCTGGGAAGGACCCCTCTTTTGGCTGCCTCGCGCACCCCTTCTGCTCCGACCGCCGACGCCATCGCGAACCGCACCGCCTCTCGCCGTATCTCCTTCGCCAAGATCCACGAGCCCCTCGAGGTCCCGGACCTGCTCGGTCTGCAGACGGAGAGCTTCGACTGGCTGCTCGGTAACGAGAAGTGGCAGGGCCGTGTGGCCAAGGCCCTCGAGGCCGGACGTCAGGACGTTCCCGAGACCGCTGGTCTCGAGGAGATCTTCGAGGAGATCTCGCCTATCGAGGACTTCGGCGGATCCATGTCGCTGTCGTTCCGCGAGCACCGCTTCGAGCCGCCGAAGTACACGGCCGAGGAGTGCAAGGAGAAGGACTTCACCTTCGCCGCGCCGCTGTTCGTCACGGCGGAGTTCGTCAACTACACCACCGGCGAGATCAAGAGCCAGACGGTCTTCATGGGTGACTTCCCGCTCATGACCGAGCGCGGCACCTTCATCATCAACGGCACCGAGCGCGTGGTCGTCTCGCAGCTCGTCCGTTCGCCCGGCGTGTACTTCGAGCGCACCGCCGACAAGACGTCCGACAAGGACGTCCTCACGGCCAAGGTCATCCCGAGCCGCGGCGCCTGGCTCGAGTTCGAGATCGACAAGCGCGACAACGTCGGCGTGCGCGTCGACCGCAAGCGCAAGCAGAACGCCACGGTGCTGCTCAAGGCCCTCGGCATGACGGATGCGGAGATCCGCGAGGAGTTTGCGGCGTACCCCGCCGTCATCGACACGCTGGACAAGGACCACGTCCAGACGCAGGACGAGGCGCTGCTCGACCTCTACCGCAAGATCCGCCCGGGCGAGCCGCCCACGGTCGAGGCCGGCCGCGCGCTCATCGAGAACTTCTACTTCAACCCGAAGCGCTACGACCTCGCCAAGGTCGGCCGCTACAAGCTGAACAAGAAGCTCGGCCTGGACGTCCCGCTCGCGGACTCGGTCCTGTCGCGTGATGACGTCGTCGCCACCATCAAGTACCTCGCGTCGCTGCACATCGACCTGCCGACCCTGCCGGGCACGCGTGCCGGCGAGGCCGTCGAGATCCGCGTCGAGCCCGACGACATCGACCACTTCGGCAACCGTCGCATCCGCGCGGTCGGCGAGCTCATCCAGAACCAGGTCCGCACGGGCCTGTCGCGGATGGAGCGCGTCGTGCGCGAGCGCATGACGACGCAGGACGTCGAGGCGATCACGCCGCAGACCCTGATCAACATCCGCCCCGTGGTGGCGTCGATCAAGGAGTTCTTCGGCACGTCGCAGCTGTCGCAGTTCATGGACCAGAACAACCCCCTCGCGGGCCTGACGCACAAGCGTCGCCTGTCCGCGCTGGGCCCGGGTGGCCTGTCCCGCGACCGCGCCGGCATGGAGGTCCGTGACGTCCACCCGTCGCACTACGGCCGCATGTGCCCGATCGAGACCCCTGAGGGCCCGAACATCGGCCTCATCGGCTCGCTCGCCACGTACGGGCGGATCAACCCGTTCGGCTTCGTCGAGACGCCGTACCGCAAGGTCATCAAGGGCAAGGTCTCGGACGAGGTCCACTACCTGACGGCCGACGACGAGGACCGCCACGTCATCGCGCAGGCGAACGCCCCGCTCAAGGCGAACGGCTCCTTCGAGGAGGACCGCGTCCTGGTCCGCGTCAAGGGCGGCGAGATCGAGTACGTCGCCGGCGAGGCCGTCGACTACATGGACGTCTCCCCGCGCCAGATGGTGTCGGTGGCCACGGCCCTGATCCCGTTCCTCGAGCACGACGACGCCAACCGTGCCCTCATGGGTGCCAACATGCAGCGCCAGGCCGTCCCGCTGGTCCGTTCCGAGGCCCCGCTCGTGGGCACCGGCATGGAGCGTCGCGCGGCCATCGACGCGGGCGACGTCATCGTCGCGACGAAGCCGGGTGTCGTCACCGAGGTGTCGGCCGACCTGATCGTCGTCGCCAACGACGACGCCACCACGTCGACGTACCGCGTCGCCAAGTTCCGTCGCTCGAACCAGGGCACCTCGTACAACCAGCGCGTGCTGGTCGACACCGGCGCCCGCGTCGAGGTCAACTCGGTGCTCGCCGACGGCCCGGCCACGGACGAGGGCGAGCTCGCGCTCGGCCGCAACCTGCTGGTCGCGTTCATGTCGTGGGAGGGCCACAACTACGAGGACGCGATCATCCTGTCGCAGCGCCTCGTGCAGGACGACGTGCTCTCCTCGATCCACATCGAGGAGCACGAGGTCGACGCGCGCGACACCAAGCTCGGCCCGGAGGAGATCACGCGGGACATCCCGAACGTCTCCGAGGAGGTCCTCGCGGACCTGGACGAGCGCGGCATCATCCGCATCGGCGCCGAGGTCGCGGCGGGCGACATCCTCGTCGGCAAGGTCACGCCCAAGGGCGAGACCGAGCTGACCCCCGAGGAGCGCCTGCTCCGCGCGATCTTCGGCGAGAAGGCGCGCGAGGTCCGCGACACGTCGCTCAAGGTCCCGCACGGCGAGTCCGGCACGGTCATCGAGGTCCGCACGTTCAGCCGGGAGGACGGCGACGAGCTGCCCGCCGGCGTGAACGAGCTCGTCCGCGTGTACATCGCGCAGCGCCGCAAGATCACGGACGGCGACAAGCTCGCCGGCCGCCACGGCAACAAGGGCGTCATCTCCAAGATCCTGCCGGTCGAGGACATGCCGTTCCTCGCCGACGGCACCGCGGTCGACGTCGTCCTCAACCCGCTCGGCGTGCCCGGCCGCATGAACGTCGGCCAGGTCCTCGAGACGCACCTCGGCTGGGTGGCCAAGCAGGGCTGGGACATCCAGCTCGCCGAGGGCGACGTCTCGTGGCGGGACGACGTCCCGGCCATCGCCGCGTCGTCGCCGGCCGGCAACCCGGTCGCGACGCCCGTGTTCGACGGTGTCCCGGAGACGACCCTCACCGGTCTGCTCTCGGCCACGCTGCCGAACCGTGACGGCGAGCGCACCGTGGGCGGTGACGGCAAGGCGCGCCTGTTCGACGGGCGCTCCGGCGAGCCGTTCCCGGAGCCAGTCGCGGTCGGCTACATGTACATCCTCAAGCTGCACCACCTCGTCGACGACAAGATCCACGCACGCTCCACGGGTCCGTACTCGATGATCACGCAGCAGCCGCTGGGTGGTAAGGCGCAGTTCGGTGGCCAGCGGTTCGGCGAGATGGAGGTCTGGGCCCTGGAGGCGTACGGCGCCGCCTACACGCTGCAGGAGCTCCTCACCATCAAGTCGGACGACGTCCCCGGCCGCGTCAAGGTGTACGAGGCGATCGTCAAGGGGGAGAACATCCCCGACTCGGGCATCCCGGAGTCCTTCAAGGTGCTCCTCAAGGAGATGCAGTCGCTCTGCCTGAACGTGGAGGTGCTCTCCTCGGACGGCGTCTCCATCGACATGAAGGAGAACGACGACGAGGTCTACCGCGCAGCGGAGGAGCTCGGCATCGACCTGTCCCGGCGCCCGAACGCCAGCAGCGTCGAAGAGATCTGACGTCGAGCCTGCCGCCCTTCCGTGAAGGGTGGGCGGCGGGCCCGCACCCTTAGCAACATTTCCGTTCAGCTGGTGCACACCGGCAAGCGAAGGAAGTAGGACCCCCCTTGCTCGACGTCAACGTCTTCGACGAGCTGCGTATCGGCCTTGCCTCGGCCGACGACATCCGTGCCTGGTCGCACGGTGAGGTGAAGAAGCCCGAGACCATCAACTACCGGACCCTGAAGCCGGAGAAGGATGGCCTGTTCTGCGAGAAGATCTTCGGTCCCACCCGGGACTGGGAGTGCTACTGCGGCAAGTACAAGCGCGTGCGCTTCAAGGGCATCATCTGCGAGCGCTGCGGCGTCGAGGTGACCCGCTCGAAGGTCCGTCGTGAGCGCATGGGCCACATCGAGCTCGCCGCGCCCGTCACGCACATCTGGTTCTTCAAGGGTGTGCCGTCGCGGCTCGGCTACCTGCTCGACCTCGCCCCGAAGGACCTCGAGAAGGTCATCTACTTCGCGGCCTACATGATCACGTGGGTCGACGTCGACGGCCGGCACGAGGACCTCCCCAACCTCCAGAACGGGATCGACCTGGAGAAGAAGGAGATCTCGGACCGCCGCGACAACGACATCAACACCCGCGCCACCAAGCTCGAGGCCGACCTGGCCGAGCTGGAGGCCGAGGGTGCCAAGGCCGACGCCCGCCGCAAGGTGCGCGACTCGGCCGAGCGCGAGATGGCTCAGCTGCGCAAGCGTGCCGACCTCGAGCTCGACCGCCTGGACCAGGTCTGGGACCGGTTCAAGAACCTCAAGGTCGCGGACCTCGAGGGCGACGAGATGCTCTACCGCCAGCTCCAGGACCGGTACGGCAACTACTTCGAGGGCTCGATGGGCGCCGCGGCGATCCAGAAGCGCCTCGAGGCGTTCGACCTCGAGGCCGAGTCCGACTCGCTGCGCGAGATCATCAAGACCGGCAAGGGCCAGCGCAAGACGCGTGCCCTCAAGCGCCTGAAGGTCGTCAACGCGTTCCTCACGACGACCAACTCGCCCACCGGCATGGTGCTCGACGCCGTCCCGGTCATCCCGCCGGACCTGCGTCCGATGGTCCAGCTCGACGGTGGCCGGTTCGCCACCTCGGACCTGAACGACCTGTACCGCCGCGTGATCAACCGGAACAACCGCCTCAAGCGGCTGCTCGACCTCGGCGCGCCCGAGATCATCGTCAACAACGAGAAGCGGATGCTCCAGGAGGCCGTCGACTCGCTGTTCGACAACGGCCGCCGCGGTCGTCCGGTGACGGGTCCGGGCAACCGCCCGCTCAAGTCCATCTCGGACATGCTCAAGGGCAAGCAGGGTCGGTTCCGCCAGAACCTGCTCGGCAAGCGCGTCGACTACTCGGGCCGTTCGGTCATCGTCGTCGGCCCGCAGCTCAAGCTCCACCAGTGCGGCCTGCCCAAGCAGATGGCGCTGGAGCTCTTCAAGCCGTTCGTGATGAAGCGCCTGGTCGACCTGAACCACGCGCAGAACATCAAGTCGGCCAAGCGCATGGTCGAGCGCGCCCGTCCCGTCGTCTGGGACGTGCTCGAGGAGGTCATCACGGAGCACCCGGTGCTGCTCAACCGCGCACCCACGCTGCACCGTCTGGGCATCCAGGCGTTCGAGCCCCAGCTGGTCGAGGGCAAGGCGATCCACCTGCACCCGCTCGTCTGCGCCGCGTTCAACGCGGACTTCGACGGTGACCAGATGGCCGTCCACCTGCCCCTGAGCGCCGAGGCGCAGGCCGAGGCCCGCATCCTCATGCTCTCGAGCAACAACATCCTCAAGCCGTCGGACGGTCGTCCGGTGACCATGCCCTCGCAGGACATGATCATCGGCCTGTACCACCTGACCAACGACAAGGACGAGGCGCTCGGCGCCGGCCGCGCGTTCAGCACGGTCTCCGAGGCGATCATGGCGTTCGACCAGGGTTCCCTGGACCTCAACGCCGTGGTGAAGATCCGCTTCGACGACCTGGTCCTGGCCGAGGAGGACGCGCCCGAGGGCTGGACCGAGGGCGACGCGCTGCTCTTCGAGACGACCCTGGGTCGTGCGCTGTTCAACGAGCTGCTGCCCGTGGACTACCCGTACGAGAACGGCGTCGTCGACAAGAAGCGTCTCTCGGTCATCGTCAACGACCTGGCCGAGCGCTACCCCAAGGTCGAGGTCGCTGCCTCGCTGGACGCGCTGAAGGAGGCCGGCTTCCGCTGGGCCACCCGCTCGGGCGTCACGATCTCCATCTCGGACGTCGCGACCCCGTCGGCCAAGGCGGCCATCCTCGAGGCGCACGAGGCGCGCGCGGCGAAGGTGCAGGGCCAGTACGAGAAGGGCCTCATCACCGACGACGAGCGTCGCCAGGAGCTCATCGAGATCTGGACGCAGGCCACCGACAAGGTCGCCGACGCGATGCGGGAGAACTTCCCGCGCCAGAACACCGTCTACAAGATGGTCGGCTCGGGTGCGCGCGGTAACTGGATGCAGGTCCGCCAGATCGCCGGTATGCGTGGCCTCGTGGCCAACCCGAAGGGCGAGATCATCCCGCGCCCGATCAAGTCGAACTACCGCGAGGGGCTGTCGGTCCTCGAGTACTTCATCGCGACGCACGGTGCCCGCAAGGGTCTGGCGGACACCGCTCTGCGGACCGCCGACTCGGGCTACCTGACCCGTCGTCTGGTGGACGTCTCGCAGGACGTCATCGTCCGTGAGGACGACTGCGGCACCGAGCGTGGTCTGACCATGCCGATCGGCGTGCCGGGGACGGACGGCGCCCTGCGTCGTCACGACAAGGTCGAGACGAGCGTCTACTCGCGCACGCTGGCGAGCGACGTCGAGGTCGACGGCGAGATCATCGGCCACGCCGGTGACGACGTCGGTGACGTGCTGCTCGACCGCCTCCTCGAGGCGGGCGTCGACACCCTGAAGATCCGCTCGGTGCTCACCTGCGAGTCCCGCGTCGGCACCTGCGCGCGCTGCTACGGCCGTTCGCTGGCCACCGGCAAGCTCGTCGACATCGGCGAGGCCGTCGGCATCATCGCGGCCCAGTCGATCGGTGAGCCCGGCACGCAGCTGACGATGCGTACCTTCCACACCGGTGGTGTGGCGTCGGCCGACGACATCACGCAGGGTCTGCCGCGTGTCCAGGAGCTCTTCGAGGCCCGCACCCCCAAGGGTGAGGCGCCCATCGCGGAGTTCTCGGGCCGCATCGCGGTCGAGGAGGGTGACCGTTCGCGTCGCCTCGTCCTCACGCCGGACGACGGCTCGGAGGAGATCGCCTACCCGATCACCAAGCGCTCGCGCCTGCTGGTCACCGACGGCGACCACGTCTCCGTGGGCACCCAGCTGGTCCAGGGTGCGGTCGACCCGAAGAAGGTCCTGCGCATCCTCGGCCCGCGTGCCACGCAGAAGCACCTGGTCGACGAGGTGCAGGTCGTCTACTCGTCGCAGGGTGTGGACATCCACGACAAGCACATCGAGGTCATCGTGCGGCAGATGCTGCGTCGCGTGACGGTCCTCGACTCCGGCACCACCGACCTGCTGCCCGGCGAGCTCGCCGAGCGTGGGCGCTTCGAGGACGCGAACCGCGCTGCGGTGTCCGAGGGCGGCCAGCCGGCCTCGGGCCGTCCGGAGCTCATGGGCATCACGAAGGCGTCGCTCGCGACCGACTCGTGGCTGTCGGCGGCCTCCTTCCAGGAGACCACCCGGGTGCTCACCGAGGCCGCGATGTCGGGTCGGTCCGACCCGCTGCTCGGCCTCAAGGAGAACGTCATCCTCGGCAAGCTCATCCCGGCCGGCACGGGCCTGCCCCGCTACGGCAACATCGCGGTCGAGCCCACCGAGGAGGCCAAGGCCGAGCTGTACCCGACCTTCGGCTACGACGAGATCGACTTCCCCGCCCTGGGCCTCGGCTCGGGCGAGGCGATCCCGCTCGAGGACATCGACTTCGGCGACTACCGCTGACGGCAGCTGCTCTCACCCCGAGGGGGTCCACCGTCCGCGGTGGGCCCCCTCGGGCCTTTCGTCCCGCGCCCGGGAATCGGCCGGGGCGCACCCTTGTTGTGCAGGTGTCCGCGTCCCTGGCCGATGGCAGCGGCTGTGGTCAGCCGCTTTGACGCCCCACCGGGCGCCAGGTAACGTAGGACACCGTGCCCGCGCCGTCGGGCTCTCGCGCATGCACTCGGTGGACGCCTCCTGCTCTGGGATGGTGCGTCCGGGAGCATCGGGTGGTTTCCCCCACCGCGCCGTCTCTCCGTCAAGGCAACCTTGCGGACTGCGGTGCGGAGGAGTGGGGCGACACGCCCGGGCGCGGGGGTCGGTTCGGGACGTACGACCTGCGGGGTAGTCGCGCGACGGGCGACGAACCCCGACCATGCCGGCCGTCCAGGGTGACGGGTGCCGGTCGACCAGAGATTCATCCAACAGACGGAGACGTAGTGCCTACGATCCAGCAGCTGGTCCGCAAGGGCCGGCAGGCGAAGACGAACAAGTCGAAGACGCCTGCCCTCAAGGGCTCCCCCCAGCGACGCGGTGTCTGCACCCGCGTCTACACCACGACCCCGAAGAAGCCGAACTCCGCGCTCCGCAAGGTCGCGCGCGTCCGCCTCTCGAGCCAGGTCGAGGTCACCGCGTACATCCCCGGTGTCGGTCACAACCTGCAGGAGCACTCGATCGTGCTCGTGCGCGGTGGCCGTGTGAAGGACCTCCCGGGTGTCCGCTACAAGATCGTCCGTGGTGCCCTCGACACGCAGGGCGTCAAGAACCGTAAGCAGGCGCGCAGCCGCTACGGCGCGAAGAAGGTGGGCTGATGCCTCGCAAGGGTCCGGCCCCCAAGCGGCCGCTCGTCATCGACCCCGTCTACGGGTCCCCGGTCGTCACGCAGCTGATCAACAAGGTCCTGCTCGACGGCAAGAAGTCCGTCGCGGAGCACATCGTCTACGGCGCCCTCGAGGGCGTGCGTGAGAAGACGCAGGGCGACCCGGTGGTCGTGCTCAAGCGCGCGCTGGACAACGTCCGCCCGTCGCTCGAGGTGCGTTCGCGCCGCGTCGGTGGTGCGACCTACCAGGTCCCCGTCGAGGTGCGCCCGGTCCGTCAGACCACCCTCGCGCTGCGCTGGCTCACCGACTACTCGCGCGCTCGCCGCGAGAAGACGATGACCGAGCGCCTCATGAACGAGATCCTCGACGCGTCCAACGGCCTCGGTGCCGCGGTCAAGCGTCGCGAGGACATGCACAAGATGGCCGAGTCCAACAAGGCCTTCGCGCACTACCGCTGGTAATCCCGGCACCCACGGGCGCTGCGCCGCCGGTCCGATCCTCGGGCCGGACCGGTGGCGCCACCCAAGCCAACCGACAAGGGGCAACTCACGTGGCACTGGATGTGCTGACGGACCTCACGAAGGTCCGCAACATCGGCATCATGGCTCACATCGATGCCGGCAAGACGACGACCACCGAGCGGATCCTGTTCTACACCGGGGTCAACTACAAGATCGGTGAGACGCACGACGGTGCGTCGACGATGGACTGGATGGAGCAGGAGCAGGAGCGCGGCATCACGATCACGTCCGCCGCGACGACCTGCTACTGGCACGACAACCAGATCAACATCATCGACACCCCGGGCCACGTGGACTTCACGGTCGAGGTCGAGCGCTCGCTGCGCGTCCTCGACGGTGCCGTCGCCGTCTTCGACGGCAAGGAGGGCGTGGAGCCCCAGTCGGAGACCGTCTGGCGTCAGGCCGACAAGTACGACGTCCCGCGCATCTGCTTCGTCAACAAGATGGACAAGCTCGGCGCGGACTTCTACTTCACCGTCGACACGATCGTGAACCGCCTCAAGGCCAAGCCGCTGGTCATCCAGCTGCCCATCGGCTCCGAGAACGACTTCATCGGCGTCGTCGACCTGGTCACCATGCGTGCCCTCGTCTGGCGCGGCGAGACCGCCCTGGGCGAGAAGTACGAGGTCGAGGACATCCCGGCCGACCTGGTCGAGAAGGCGGACCAGTACCGGGCCGAGCTGCTCGAGGCCGTCGCCGAGACGGACGACGAGCTGCTCGAGAAGTTCCTCGGTGGCGAGGAGCTGACGATCGCCGAGATCAAGGCCGGCATCCGCAAGCTCACCGTCGCGTCCGAGGCCTACCCGGTCCTGTGCGGCTCGGCGTTCAAGAACAAGGGCGTCCAGCCCATGCTCGACGCCGTCATCGACTACCTGCCGACGCCCCTGGACGTCCCGGCGGTCGAGGGCCACGACATGAAGGACCCCGAGCTCGTCGTCGAGCGCCACCCCGACTCGACGGAGCCGTTCTCGGCCCTCGCGTTCAAGGTCGCCTCGCACCCGTTCTTCGGCAAGCTCACCTACGTCCGGGTGTACTCGGGCAAGGTGGCGCAGGGCGCCCAGGTGCTCAACTCGACCAAGAACAAGAAGGAGCGCATCGGGAAGCTCTTCCAGATGCACTCCAACAAGGAGAACCCGGTCGAGGACGCCACGGCGGGCCACATCTACGCGTTCATCGGTCTCAAGGACGTCACCACGGGCGACACCCTGTGCGACCCGGCCTCGCCGGTCGTGCTCGAGTCCATGACGTTCCCGGAGCCGGTCATCGACGTCGCCATCGAGCCGAAGACGAAGGGTGACCAGGAGAAGCTCTCCGTGGCCATCCAGAAGCTGGCCGAGGAGGACCCGACCTTCCGCGTCAAGCACGACGAGGAGACCGGCCAGACCGTCATCGGCGGCATGGGCGAGCTCCACCTCGACATCCTCGTGGACCGCATGCGTCGCGAGTTCAAGGTCGAGGCCAACGTCGGCAAGCCGCAGGTCGCGTACCGCGAGACGATCCGTCGCTCGGTCGAGAAGATCGACTACGTGCACAAGAAGCAGACCGGTGGCTCGGGCCAGTACGCGAAGGTCCAGATGACCTTCGAGCCGCTGGACCCCGCCGAGGGCGAGCTCTACGAGTTCTCGAACAAGGTCACCGGTGGCCGCATCCCGCGCGAGTACATCCCGTCGGTCGACGCCGGCATCCAGAGCGCGATGCAGCTCGGCGTCCTCGCGGGCTTCCCGCTCGTGGGCGTCAAGGCGATCCTGCTCGACGGTGCCGCGCACGACGTCGACTCCTCGGAGATGGCGTTCAAGATCGCGGGCTCGATGATCCTCAAGGAAGCGGTCCGCAAGGCCGACCCGGTTCTGCTGGAGCCGGTCATGGCCGTCGAGGTCCGTACTCCTGAGGAGTACATGGGTGACGTCATCGGCGACATCAACTCGCGCCGCGGCATGATCCAGTCCATGGAGGACGCGACGGGCGTGAAGGTCATTCGCGCCCAGGTCCCCCTTTCCGAGATGTTCGGGTACGTCGGTGACCTGCGGTCGAAGACCCAGGGTCGCGCGGTGTACTCGATGCAGTTCGACAGCTACGCCGAGGTTCCTCGGAACGTTGCCGACGAGATCATCAAGAAGACCCGGGGCGAGTAGTCCCACAGGTCGAAACCTGTAGTTCCATCACACAAACCGACCCGTAGGACGCCGCACCAAGCAGCTACCGTCCGGTAGCTGCACACGTCGGCCAATCTCTACCAAGTCCTGAGGAGGACACCCAGTGGGCAAGGCGAAGTTCGAGCGGACGAAGCCGCACGTCAACATCGGCACCATCGGCCACGTCGACCACGGCAAGACGACGCTGACCGCTGCCATCTCGAAGGTGCTGCACGACAAGTACCCCGACCTGAACCCCTTCACGCCTTTCGACGAGATCGACAAGGCGCCCGAGGAGAAGCAGCGCGGCATCACCATCAACATCGCGCACGTGGAGTACCAGACGGAGAAGCGTCACTACGCTCACGTCGACGCTCCGGGTCACGCGGACTACATCAAGAACATGATCACGGGTGCGGCGCAGATGGACGGCGCCATCCTCGTGGTCGCGGCGACCGACGGCCCCATGGCCCAGACGCGTGAGCACGTCCTGCTCGCCCGTCAGGTCGGCGTGCCCTACCTGCTCGTCGCGCTGAACAAGACCGACATGGTCGACGACGAGGAGATCCTGGAGCTCGTCGAGGTCGAGGTGCGCGAGCTCCTCTCGGCCCAGGGCTTCGACGGCGACGACGTCCCCGTCGTGCGCGTCTCCGGCCTGAAGGCCCTCGAGGGCGACCCGATCTGGGTCAAGTCCGTGCAGGACCTGCTGGACGCTGTCGACGAGAACGTCCCGGACCCGGTCCGCGACATCGACAAGCCGTTCCTCATGCCCATCGAGGACGTCTTCACGATCACCGGTCGTGGCACGGTCGTCACCGGTCGCGTGGAGCGCGGCAAGCTCAAGGTGAACGAGGAGGTGGAGATCGTCGGCATCAAGGAGAAGGCGATCAAGACCACGGTCACCGGCGTCGAGATGTTCCGCAAGCTGCTCGACTACGCCGAGGCCGGCGAGAACGTCGGTCTGCTCCTGCGTGGTACGAAGCGCGAGGAGGTCGAGCGCGGCCAGGTCGTCGTCAAGCCCGGCTCGATCACGCCGCACACCGAGTTCGAGGGCCAGGTCTACATCCTGGCCAAGGACGAGGGTGGCCGTCACAACCCGTTCTACGGGAACTACCGCCCCCAGTTCTACTTCCGCACCACCGACGTCACCGGCGTCATCACGCTGCCCGAGGGCACCGAGATGGTCATGCCCGGCGACAACACCGAGATCCACGTGAACCTCATCCAGCCCATCGCGATGGAGGAGGGCCTCGGCTTCGCCATCCGCGAGGGTGGCCGCACCGTCGGCTCGGGCAAGGTCATCAAGATCATCAAGTGACGCGAGCCCCTCGGGGCAGCTGATCTGACGGAAGGGCCCGGGAGCTTCGGCTCCCGGGCCCTTCTGTCGTCTGCGGGCGGACCCGGGCTCAGCCCGAGTCCGGGTAGCCGGCGCGGCCGTCCCCGTCGAGGTCGGTGCACAGGCCGTGGGCCTCGGCGGCGCCCAGGTCGGCGACGCAGTCGGCGTAGCCCTCGATGTAGCGGAACGTGCCGTCGTCCGCGCCGGTCGCGTCGGTGCAGTCGGGGGAGCCGTCGGCGGGGTCGCAGGGCTCGCCCGGGACCGGGCTCGTCGAGGGGGTGGGCGCGGGAGCCGTCGGCGTCGTCCCCCGGTCGGTCGTCGCGGAGGCCGTCGTCGACGGGCTCGTCGTGGCCGATCGGGCGGGGTCCGGCCCGGCGGGCGACTGCGTGCAGCCGACGAGCACGAGGGCCGCGGCCGCGAGCCCGATCGCGCGGGCACCCAGTCGTTCCATGGGGGGCACGGTATCCGCCCCGGGGCGCCGCGCCCAGGACCGGGGGAGCCTGTCGCCCGCGGGGCCGTCCGGCGGGGCCCGCTGTGCGGGAGATCACGCGGATCTGGGCGCCGGGTGTGACGGAGGCGATTGGAGTTCCCGCGCGCACTCTGGCACACTGTTCAGGTTGCCTAGTTGAGGGCGGCGCGTTTGCGCGCGCGGCACACGACAGGGCTCACACACGTGGACGGCGTCTGGACCCCGGGAATACCCGGTGGTTGACGCCCGACAACAACCACCGATCTCGTGCCGGACACGGTACGCAGCGCAACGGTGTGTCGCGCCAAGCGACACGCCCGAGTGCGGGGGTCGGACGGGCCGGTTCCAACAGAGAGAAGTAGACGCGCCATGGCGGGACAGAAGATCCGCATCAGGCTCAAGTCCTACGACCACGAGGTCATCGACAGCTCGGCACGCAAGATCGTCGACACGGTGACTCGCGCTGGTGCGTCGGTCGTGGGTCCGGTGCCGCTGCCGACGGAGAAGAACGTCTTCTGCGTCATCCGGTCGCCCCACAAGTACAAGGACAGCCGCGAGCACTTCGAGATGCGTACTCACAAGCGGCTCATCGACATCATCGATCCCACGCCCAAGGCCGTCGACTCGCTCATGCGTCTCGACCTGCCCGCGGACGTGAACATCGAGATCAAGCTCTGACGCTGGGAAGGAACTGATTTCTATGGTTACCCAGCAGAACGAGCGCCCCGTCACGGCCTTGCTCGGCACGAAGCTCGGCATGACCCAGGTGTGGGACGACAACGGTCGTCTCGTCCCGGTCACCGTCGTCGCTGTCGGCACGAACGTCGTGACCCAGGTGCGCTCCGCTGACGCTGACGGCTACGCCGCGGTCCAGCTGGCCCACGGCCAGATCGACCCGCGCAAGGTCACCAAGCCGCTGAAGGGCCACTTCGAGAAGGCCGGCGTCACGCCGCGCCGGCACGTGGCCGAGATCCGCACGCCGAACGCCTCCGAGTTCACGCTCGGCCAGGAGCTCACGGCCGCCCTCTTCGAGGCCGGCTCGCTCGTGGACGTCATCGGCACCACCAAGGGCAAGGGCACCGCCGGTGTCATGAAGCGTCACGGCTTCCACGGCGTCGGCGCCTCGCACGGTGCGCACCGCAACCACCGCAAGCCCGGCTCGATCGGTGGCGCTTCGACGCCGTCGCGCGTGTTCAAGGGCATCAAGATGGCCGGTCGCATGGGCGTGGACCGCCAGACCACCCAGAACCTGACCGTGCACGCGGTCGACGTCGAGCGGGGTTTCATCCTCGTCAAGGGTGCCGTCCCCGGCCCCAAGGGTGGCGTCGTGGTCGTGCGTTCCGCTGTGAAGGGGGCGTGACCATGAGTGACACGCTGACTGTCGACGTGGTCGACGCCCAGGGCAAGAAGGCAGGCTCGGCCGACCTGCCCGCGGACGTCTTCGACGTGCAGACCAACATCCCGCTGATCCACCAGGTCGTCGTCGCGCAGCTCGCGGCGGCTCGCCAGGGCACCCACGACACGAAGTCTCGTGGCGAGGTGCGCGGTGGTGGGCGCAAGCCGTACAAGCAGAAGGGCACCGGCCGCGCCCGTCAGGGTTCGACGCGTGCTCCGCAGTTCGCCGGTGGTGGCGTCGTCCACGGCCCCACCCCGCGTGACTACTCGCAGCGCACCCCCAAGAAGATGAAGGCCGCGGCGCTCCGCGGTGCTCTCTCGGACCGCGCTCGTGCCGGCCGCGTGCACGTCGTCTCGGGCTTCGCCCCGGGCACGGCGCCGTCGACCAAGTCCGCGCTCGCCGTGCTCGACAACCTGTCGGGGCGCAAGCACGTCCTGGTGGTCGTCGAGCGTCAGGACGAGATCACGTGGAAGTCGCTGCGGAACGTCGAGCGGGTGCACCTGCTGGTCGCTGACCAGCTCAACACCTACGACGTCCTGATCTCGGACGACGTCGTGTTCACGCAGGGCGCGCTCGACGCGTTCCTCGCGGGGCCCGTCAAGGTCTCCGCCGACGCGAAGGACGATGCCAAGTGACCGACATCGGCAAGAACCCGCGCGACATCCTGATCGCGCCGGTCGTCTCCGAGAAGAGCTACGGCCTGCTCGACGAGGGGAAGTACACCTTCCTCGTCGACCCGCGGGCGAACAAGACCGAGATCAAGATCGCCGTCGAGCAGGTCTTCGGCGTCAAGGTCGACTCGGTCAACACCGCGAACCGTCAGGGCAAGGCCCGTCGCACCCGTTTCGGCATCGGCCGCCGCAAGGACACGAAGCGTGCGATCGTCACCCTCCGCGAGGGAACGATCGACATCTTCGGTGGTCCGGTCGGCTGAGAAGGACTGAGAACTCATGGGAATCCGTAAGTACAAGCCGACAACGCCGGGCCGTCGTGGCTCGAGCGTGGCCGACTTCGTCGAGATCACGCGCTCCACGCCGGAGAAGTCGCTGGTCCGTCCCCTCCACAAGACGGGTGGCCGCAACTCCACGGGTCGCATCACCACGCGTCACCAGGGTGGCGGGCACAAGCGTGCGTACCGCGTCATCGACTTCCGTCGTCATGACAAGGACGGCGTGCCGGCCAAGGTCGCTCACATCGAGTACGACCCCAACCGCACCGCCCGCATCGCGCTGCTGCACTACGCCGACGGCGAGAAGCGCTACATCATCGCGCCGAACAAGCTGTCGCAGGGTGACCGCATCGAGAACGGCCCCGGCGCCGACATCAAGCCCGGCAACAACCTGCCGCTGCGCAACATCCCGACCGGTACGGTCATCCACGCCATCGAGCTGCGGCCCGGTGGCGGTGCGAAGATCGCCCGCTCGGCTGGTGCGTCCGTGCAGCTCGTCGCCAAGGACGGCCCCTACGCCCAGCTGCGCATGCCGTCCGGTGAGATCCGCAACGTCGACCTGCGCTGCCGCGCGACGGTCGGCGAGGTGGGCAACGCCGAGCAGTCGAACATCAACTGGGGCAAGGCCGGCCGCATGCGCTGGAAGGGCAAGCGCCCGACCGTCCGTGGTGTCGCCATGAACCCGATCGACCACCCGCACGGTGGTGGCGAGGGCAAGACGTCCGGTGGACGTCACCCCGTCAGCCCGTGGGGCCAGGCCGAGGGCCGTACCCGTCGTCCGAACAAGCCGAGCGACAAGCTCATCGTGCGCCGTCGGCGCACCGGCAAGAACAAGCGCTGATAGGAGCCTGAGATGCCACGTAGCCTGAAGAAGGGCCCGTTCGTCGACGGTCACCTGCAGAAGAAGGTCGACGTCCAGAACACCGCCGGCACGAAGAACGTCATCAAGACGTGGTCGCGCCGTTCGGTCATCACGCCGGACTTCCTCGGCCACACGTTCGCGGTGCACGACGGACGCAAGCACACCCCGGTGTTCGTGACGGAGGCGATGGTCGGGCACAAGCTCGGCGAGTTCGCCCCGACGCGGACGTTCCGCGGCCACGAGAAGGACGACCGGAAGGGTCGTCGCCGCTGACCCCCGGGTCAGCCAGGCGACGCCCTTAACCGGCAGAGACAAGAAGGCAGGACAGCAATGGAAGCCAAGGCGAAGGCGCGGTTCGTCCGCGTCACGCCCCAGAAGGCCCGGCGCGTCGTGGACCTCATCCGTGGCAAGCAGGCCGGCGAGGCCGTGGCGGTGCTGAAGTTCGCGCCGCAGGCCGCGGGGGAGACGGTGCTCAAGGTTGTGGAGAGCGCGATCGCCAACGCTCGTGAGGCCGCCAAGCGGTCGAACGAGCGTCTGGACGAGGCGGACCTCTACATCTCCGAGGTGTTCGTCGACGAGGGTCCGACGCTCAAGCGGTTCCGTCCGCGGGCGCAGGGTCGGGCCAGCCAGATCCTCAAGCGGACGAGCCACATCACCGTGGTCGTCGCTGAGCGCGAGACGAAGGGACGGGCCCGATAGTGGGACAGAAAGTCAACCCGCTCGGGTACCGCCTGGGCATCACGACCGACCACCGCTCGCGTTGGTTCGCCGACTCGACGAAGCCGGGTCAGCGCTACCGCGACTACGTCCGCGAGGACGTGCAGATCCGCAAGCTCATGAGCACGGGTCTCGAGCGCGCCGGTATCGCCAAGGTCGAGATCGAGCGCACGCGTGACCGCGTCCGCGTCGACATCCACACCGCCCGCCCGGGCATCGTCATCGGGCGTCGTGGCGCGGAGGCCGACCGCATCCGCGGCGAGCTCGAGAAGCTCACGGGCAAGCAGGTCCAGCTGAACATCCTCGAGGTCAAGAACGCCGAGATCGAGGCCCAGCTGGTCGCCCAGGGCATCGCCGAGCAGCTGGCGAGCCGTGTGTCGTTCCGTCGTGCCATGCGCAAGGGCATCCAGTCGGCCCAGCGCGCCGGTGCCAAGGGCATCCGCGTGCAGGTCTCCGGTCGCCTCGGCGGCGCGGAGATGAGCCGCACGGAGTTCTACCGCGAGGGTCGGGTGCCCCTGCACACGCTCCGCGCGAACATCGACTACGGCTTCTTCGAGGCCCGCACCACCTTCGGGCGCATCGGCGTCAAGGTGTGGGTCTACAAGGGCGACATGACCGAGAAGGAGTTCGCTCGCGAGCAGGCGACCCAGGCCCCGCGCCCGGCTCGTGGCCCGCGCACGGACCGTGGCGAGCGCAGCGACCGTGGCCCCCGGGCCGGCGCTCCCCGTCGCGACCGCTCGGACGCCCCGGAGACCACCGAGGCCGCCGCCGCTCCCGCGGAGACGACCCCTGACAGCGGAACGGAGGCCTGAGCCGTGCTGATCCCGCGCAGGCTGAAGCACCGCAAGCAGCACCACCCGGGGCGCTCCGGCGCCGCGACCGGTGGTACCGCGATCTCCTTCGGCGACTACGGCATCCAGGCTCTCGAGCCCGCCTACGTCACGAACCGGCAGATCGAGGCTGCTCGTATCGCCATGACCCGCCACATCAAGCGTGGAGGGAAGGTCTGGATCAACATCTACCCGGACCGCCCCCTCACCAAGAAGCCTGCCGAGACCCGCATGGGTTCCGGCAAGGGTTCGCCCGAGTGGTGGATCGCCAACGTCAAGCCCGGCCGAGTTCTCTTCGAGCTCGCCGGCGTCCCGGAGCCGCTGGCTCGCGAGGCCATGCGCCGCGCGCAGCACAAGCTCCCGATGAAGACACGTTTTGTGGTTCGCGAGGGTGGTAACTGATGACTATCGGCACCAAGGAACTGGCTCCCAGCGAGCTGGACACCTTCGACGACGAGAAGCTTGTCGCCGAGCTGAAGAAGTCCAAGGAGGAGCTGTTCAACCTCCGCTTCCAGTCGGCGACCGGCCAGCTCGAGAGCCACGGGCGTCTCAAGGCCGTCCGTCGCGACATCGCGCGGATCTACACGATCCTGCGTGAGCGCGAGCTCGGCATCCGTACCGCCCCGAGCGCGAGCGAGTGAGACTGATGAGCGACGAGAAGAACGAGACCACCACGGCCATCGCCGAGAAGCGCGGCGACCGCAAGACGCGCCGCGGCTACGTGGTCAGCGACAAGATGCAGAAGACCGTCGTGGTCGAGGTCGAGGACCGGGTCAAGCACCCGCTCTACGGCAAGGTCATCCGGCGGACGAGCAAGGTCAAGGCGCACGACGAGCTGGGCTCGGCGGGCGTGGGCGACCTCGTGCTCATCATGGAGACCCGGCCGCTGAGCGCCACCAAGCGGTGGCGCCTGGTCGAGGTCCTCGAGAAGGCCAAGTAACCAAGCACCAACCCCCAGTTGCCCACGGGCGCCGGGTGGAGTCGCGAGACGACACCCGGCGCGACGTGTGCATCACGGCAACTATCCGTTCGGCCAGGCTCGGCCCATCCGGACCGAGAACCCGCCAGACGACAGGAGTAGGTAATGATCCAGCAGGAGTCGCGACTTCGTGTCGCCGACAACACTGGTGCGAAGGAGATCCTTTGCATCCGTGTGCTCGGCGGCTCCGGCCGTCGCTACGCAGGCATCGGTGACGTCATCGTCGCCACCGTCAAGGACGCCATCCCCGGCGGCAACGTCAAGAAGGGCGACGTCGTCAAGGCTGTCATCGTGCGCACCCGCAAGGAGCGCCGCCGTCCGGACGGTTCGTACATCAAGTTCGACGAGAACGCCGCCGTGATCCTCAAGAACGACGGGGAGCCCCGTGGCACGCGCATCTTCGGCCCGGTGGGCCGCGAGCTGCGCGACAAGAAGTTCATGAAGATCATCTCGCTGGCGCCGGAGGTGCTCTGACCATGGCGAAGATCAAGAAGGGCGACCTCGTCCTCGTCATCTCGGGTCGCGACAAGGGCCGTCAGGGCCGCGTCCTCGAGGTTCTCACCGAGACGCAGCGCGTCGTCGTCGAGGGCGTCCAGCGCGTGCAGAAGCACGTGAAGGCCGGCCAGACGCAGCGCGGCACGCGCACCGGCGGCATCGAGACCGTCGAGGCGCCCATCCACATCAGCAACGTGATGCTCGTGGACCCGGAGACCAAGAAGGGCACCCGGGTCGGCTACCGCACCGAGCAGGTCGAGCGCGACGGCCGTACCCGCACCGTTCGGGTCCGCGTCGCCAAGCGCTCCGGTAAGGACATCTGATGACCGAGACGACTCTCACGGCTCCGGCGCTCCCGCGCCTGAAGTCCAAGTACAACGACGAGATCCGCACGGCTCTGTTCGAGCAGTTCGGTCACGAGAACATCAACCAGGTCGCGCGCCTGGTGAAGGTCGTCGTGAACATGGGCGTCGGCGAGGCCGCCAAGGACTCCAAGCTCATCGAGGGCGCGATCCGCGACCTGACCCAGATCACGGGCCAGAAGCCGCAGGTCACCAAGGCTCGCAAGTCGATCGCGCAGTTCAAGCTGCGCGAGGGGATGCCCATCGGCGCCCACGTCACCCTGCGTGGTGACCGTGCCTGGGAGTTCCTGGACCGCCTGCTCTCCACCGCGCTGCCGCGCATCCGTGACTTCCGTGGCCTCTCGCCGCAGCAGTTCGACGGTCACGGCAACTACACCTTCGGCCTCGTGGAGCAGTCCGTGTTCCACGAGATCGACCAGGACCGCATCGACCGGGTCCGCGGGATGGACATCACGGTCGTCACGACGGCCGACACCGACGACGAGGGTCGCGCTTTCCTCAAGCTCCTCGGCTTCCCGTTCAAGGAGATCTGACCATGGCGAAGACTGCCCTCAAGAACAAGGCTGCTGCCAAGCCGAAGTTCGCGGTGCGTGGCTACACGCGCTGCCAGCGTTGCGGCCGGCCCCACTCGGTGTACCGCAAGTTCGGCCTGTGCCGGATCTGCGTGCGCGAGATGGCCCACCGCGGCGAGCTCCCCGGCGTCACCAAGAGCAGCTGGTAACCCAAGCAACACGAACGTCGGTAGGTCCAGCCCCCTCGGGGGCGGGATACCCCGGCGAGGAAGGGCGGAAGCCCCATGACCATGACCGACCCCATCGCAGACCTGCTCACGCGGCTGCGTAACGCGAACTCGGCTCACCACGACACCGTGCTGATCCCGTTCTCGAAGCTGAAGTCGCACATCGCGGAGATCCTCCAGGCGGAGGGTTACATCGCGGGCTGGAAGGTTGAGGACGCCGTCGTCGGCAAGAACCTCATCATCGAGCTCAAGTACGGCCCCAACCGCGAGCGTGCGCTCGCCGGTGTCAAGCGCGTGTCCAAGCCGGGCCTGCGCGTGTACGCCAAGTCGACCAACCTGCCCAAGGTGCTCGGCGGCCTGGGCGTGGCGATCCTGTCCACGTCCTCGGGTCTCCTCACCGACAAGCAGGCCGCCAAGAAGGGCGTGGGTGGGGAAGTCCTCGCCTACGTCTGGTAAGTCCGAGACGGAAAGGAGCTAGCCATGTCCCGAATCGGCAGAGTCCCCGTCCCGGTCCCGGCCGGCGTCGATGTCACCATCGACGGCGCCGTGGTCACGGTCAAGGGCCCGAAGGGTTCCCTCACGCACACGATCGCCGCACCCATCGAGGTTGCGCGCGACGAGGCAGGTGCCCTCGTGGTCACCCGCCCCGACGACGAGCGCGCCTCGCGCTCGCTGCACGGCCTCACGCGCACGCTGCTGGCGAACCTCGTCACCGGCGTCACCGAGGGCTACGTCAAGAAGCTCGAGATCGTCGGTACCGGTTACCGCGTGACGGCGAAGGGCGAGGACCTCGAGTTCGCGCTCGGCTTCAGCCACCCCGTCACCGTCAACCCGCCGGCGGGCATCACGTTCGTCGTCGAGGCCCCCACGCGCTTCTCGGTGCAGGGCATCGACAAGCAGCAGGTGGGCGAGGTCGCCGCGAACATCCGCAAGATCCGCAAGCCCGAGCCGTACAAGGGCAAGGGCGTCCGGTACGCGGGCGAGAACGTGCGCCGCAAGGTCGGAAAGGCCGGTAAGTAACCATGGCTCTCAAGATCATCGGCAAGGGCAAGCGCATTGCCCGCCAGCGTCGTCACCTGCGCCTTCGCAAGAAGGTCGCCGGCTCCGCCACGCGTCCCCGTCTCGTCGTGACCCGGTCCGCCCGGCACATCACGGCGCAGGTCGTGGACGACGGCATCGGTCAGACGCTCGTGTCCGCGTCCACCCTCGAGGCGGACCTGCGCGGCTCGAACGACGACAAGACCGCCAAGGCCCGCAAGGTCGGCGAGCTCATCGCCGAGCGTGCGAAGGCTGCCGGCCTTGACGCCGTGGTCTTCGACCGCGGCGGCAACAAGTACCACGGCCGTGTCGCTGCGGTGGCCGACGGCGCTCGCGAGGGCGGTCTGAAGCTGTGACGACGACGAACTGCGACATGAAGAAGAGGACTCACTGATGGCTGCTCCTCAGCGCAGCAACACCGGGGCGCCCGCGGGCGGCACCGGCGGCGGCGACCGCCGCGACGGCGGTCGTGGCCGTGACGGCGGCGGCCGCGGTCGCGACGCCGCAGAGAAGAGCGCGTTCCTCGAGCGCGTCGTGACGATCAACCGCGTGGCCAAGGTCGTCAAGGGCGGCCGCCGCTTCAGCTTCACCGCGCTCGTCGTGGTCGGCGACGGCGACGGCACCGTGGGTGTCGGCTACGGGAAGGCCAAGGAGGTGCCCGCGGCGATCGCCAAGGGCGTCGAGGAGGCCAAGAAGAACTTCTTCAAGGTCCCGCGCATCCAGGGCACCATCCCGCACCCCATCCAGGGTGAGGCCGCTGCCGGTGTCGTCTTCCTGCGTCCGGCCTCGCCGGGTACCGGTGTGATCGCCGGTGGCCCGGTGCGCGCCGTGCTCGAGTGCGCCGGTATCCACGACGTCCTGAGCAAGTCGCTCGGCTCGTCGAACGCGATCAACATCGTGCACGCCACGGTCGCGGCCCTCAAGGGCCTCGAGCGTCCCGAGGCCGTGGCCGCGCGCCGCGGGCTCCCGGTCGAGCACGTGGTCCCGGCCGCTCTGCTCCGCGCCCAGGCTGCCGGCCTGGCTGCGGCGGCGGGCTCGAAGGCAGGTGCGTGATGGCTCGACTCAAGGTGACCCAGACGCGGTCTGGCATCGGCGGCAAGCAGAACCAGCGCGACACCCTGCGCACCCTGGGCCTCAAGCGGATCGGCGACGTCGTCGTCAAGGAGGACCGTCCTGAGATCCGCGGCATGGTCAAGACGGTGACGCACCTTGTCGCGGTCGAAGAGGTGGAGTGACCATGGCTGACGAGAACGAGAAGGGCACCGACGAGGTGACGGCCCCCAAGAAGGCCGCCGCCAAGAAGGCCCCCGCGAAGAAGGCCGCCGACACGGAGTCCGCTCCGAAGGCGACCAAGGCGAAGACGGCTGCGGCTGACAAGCCGAAGGCCGCCAAGGCCGACAAGGTCGAGGCGACCACCGAGGCCGCACCGAAGGCGAAGGCCGCCAAGGCTGAGCCCAAGGCTGCTGCGCCGAAGAAGACGGTGTCCGCCGCGGCGGCGAAGGCGGCCGAGGCCGCCGCGCAGCCCGGCAACGGCGGCACGCTCAAGGTGCACCACCTCCGTCCGGCCCCCGGCGCCAAGACCGCCAAGACCCGCGTGGGTCGTGGCGAGGCGTCCAAGGGCAAGACGGCCGGTCGTGGCACCAAGGGCACCAAGGCCCGCTACCAGGTGCCGACGCGCTTCGAGGGTGGGCAGATGCCTCTGCACATGCGCCTCCCGAAGCTGCGCGGCTTCAAGAACCCGTTCCGCGTCGAGTACCAGGTGGTCAACCTGGACAAGCTCTCGGCGCTGTACCCGAACGGTGGCGACGTGACGGTCGCCGACCTGGTCGCGAAGGGCGCGGTCCGCAAGGGCCAGCCCGTCAAGGTGCTCGGCACCGGCGAGCTCACGGTCAAGGTCTCTGTCGCGGTCGACGCCTACTCGGCGTCCGCGAAGGACGCGATCGAGGCTGCCGGCGGAAGCGTCGCGCAGGACTGATCGAAGGACGGGACCGGTGGGGAAGTAGATTCCCACCGGTCCCGTTCCGCATGTCGACGGGCATCAGTTAGGGTGCCCCGGTGCTCGCGACGTGTCGCGAGCTGCACGGCCGGAACCAACCGGTCGTACGAGATCCCGCTCCGGCGGCTCAGGAGGACTGGTGCTCAGCGCATTCGTGCGGGCGTTCCGAACGCCCGACCTGCGGCGCAAGCTGCTCTTCACCATCGCGATCATGGTGATCTTCCGCATCGGATCCTTCCTGCCGACGCCGGGAGTCTCCTACCCGAACGTGCAGGCGTGCATCGAGCAGTCCCAGGGCAACGACCTGCTGGGCCTGGTGAACCTGTTCAGCGGCGGCGCTCTGCTGAAGCTGTCCGTGTTCGCGCTCGGGATCATGCCGTACATCACCGCGAGCATCATCATCCAGCTGCTCCGCGTGGTCATCCCTCGTTTCGAGGAGCTCCACCGCGAGGGCCAGTCGGGCACCGCGAAGCTCACGCAGTACACGCGGTACCTGACGATCGGCCTGGCGATCCTGCAGTCGACGACGATCATCACGATCGCGCGCAGCGGTCAGCTGTTCAGCGGCTGCACCGTCGACGTCATCCCGAACGACAACTGGGTCACCCTGCTGATCATGGTCATCACCATGACCGCCGGTACCGGCCTGATCATGTGGCTCGGCGAGCTCATCACGGAGCGCGGCGTCGGCAACGGCATGTCGCTGCTCATCTTCACGTCGATCGCCGCGAGCTTCCCGACCGCCCTGTGGTCCATCGCCGGTGGGGACAACGGCATCTCGAAGTTCGTCATCGTGCTCGCGATCGTGGTGCTGGTGATCGCGCTGGTCGTCTTCGTCGAGCAGTCCCAGCGCCGCATCCCCGTGCAGTACGCGAAGCGCATGGTCGGCCGCCGCATGTACGGCGGCTCGAGCACCTACATCCCGATCAAGATCAACATGGCCGGCGTCATCCCGATCATCTTCGCGTCGTCGCTGCTCGCCGTCCCGGGCCTGCTGGCCCAGTTCGGCGACCCGGCCGCGGGATGGGTCCAGTGGGTCAGCCGCTACCTCGCGCAGCCCAGCGCGCCGCTGCACCTCGCGCTCTACGTCGTCCTGATCATCTTCTTCTGCTACTTCTACACGGCCATCACGTTCAACCCGGACGAGGTCGCGGACAACATGAAGAAGTACGGCGGCTTCATCCCGGGCATCCGGGCGGGCCGGCCCACGGCCGAGTACCTGGACTACGTGATCTCGCGCATCACGGCGCCGGGATCGCTCTACCTCGCCGTCGTCGCGCTCATCCCGACCATCGCGTTCATCGTGCTCGGCGTCGGTCAGAACATCCCGTTCGGTGGCTCGTCGATCCTCATCGTGGTCGGCGTCGGCCTCGAGACCGTCAAGCAGATCGAGTCCCAGCTGCAGCAGCGGCACTACGAAGGGTTCCTGCGGTGAGCACGCGTCTGGTCCTGCTCGGTCCTCCGGGAGCGGGCAAGGGCACCCAGGCCGCGCGGCTCGCCGAGCGGCTCGGCGTGCCGGCGATCTCCACGGGCGACATCTTCCGCGCCAACATCAAGGGCGGCACGCCGCTCGGCAAGACGGTGCAGGAGTACACGTCCCGCGGCGCGCTGGTGCCCGACTCGGTCACCAACGAGATGGTGCGCGACCGCCTGGGCCAGGACGACGTCGTCGACGGCTTCCTGCTCGACGGGTACCCCCGCAACGTCGCCCAGGTCGCCGAGCTCGACGCGATCCTCGCGGACGCCGGCCTGGCGCTCGACCTCGCGGTCGAGATCACGGCCGACCCGGAGGTCGTGGTCGGCCGCCTGCTCAAGCGCGCCGAGATCGAGGGCCGCGAGGACGACACCGAGGACGTGGTCCGCCACCGCCTCGACGTCTACGCCCAGGAGACCGCCCCGATCGCGCGGGTGTACGCCGACCGCGGCCTGCTCGCGCAGGTGGACGGCATCGGGGACGTCGACGACGTCACCGAGCGCCTCGTCGCGGCGATCGGCGCCCCGAGCGCCGGCTGACCGTGTTCGGCCGCGAGCGGATCGAGTACAAGACGCCCGAGCAGGTGCTGCTCATGCGGCGCGCCGGCCTCGTGGTCGCGGACGCCCTGGCGGCCGTGCGTGAGCGGACCGTCGCGGGGGTCACCACCGCCGAGCTCGACGCGGTCGCCGCCGCCGTCATCGGTGACGCCGGCGCGCTGCCGTCGTTCCTCGGCTACGAGGGCTACCCGGCCCGGCTGTGCGTGTCCGTGAACGACGAGGTGGTGCACGGCATCCCCGGGCCGCGGGTGCTCGAGCCCGGTGACGTGGTGTCGATCGACTGCGGCGCCATCGTCGACGGCTGGCACGGCGACTCCGCGATCACCGTCGTCCTGGACGAGGCCGACCCGCACGACGTGGCACTGGCGCAGACGACCGAGCGCGCCATGTGGGCGGGCATCGCTGCGCTGGCCGGCGCCGAGCGGCTCGGGGCGGTGGGGGAGGCCGTCGAGGACGTGGTCGACGCCGCCCAGGCCGCCGGGCTGAACGGCGGCGTGCGCTACGGGCTCGTGGAGGAGTACGTGGGCCACGGCATCGGCACCGCGATGCACCAGCCGCCCGACGTGCCGAACTTCCGGCGCCGCGACCGCGGGCCGCGCCTGCGGCCGGGGTTGTGCGTCGCCGTCGAGCCGATGCTCGTGCGCGGCGAGCGGCACACGCAGGTCCTCGAGGACGACTGGACCGTGGTCACGGACGACGGCTCCCGGGCCTCGCACTGGGAGCACACGGTGGCGGTCCTCGAGTCCGGGATCTGGGTCCTCACCGCCTCGGACGGCGGCGCGGCGAAGCTCGCGGAGCTCGGCGTCACGGTCGCGCCGCTCGCCTGACGTCGCTGGCTACTGCCCGGTACGTCCATCTAGGTGAACTTGCGTCCAGTTGTCCACAAAACGGCCGTGATCAGCCGAAACAGACAGCCGACGACCGGTTTGTCCGATACGGTCCTGCCCGGCGGTGAACGTTTCCGTCATGGGCGCCCCGGGGCCCGCGCGGCACGTCGGCGCGGTGGAGGGTGGGTGCCCGCCTCCGGCAGGCACGTGGTCAGCGCGCGCCTGCACTCGATGCGATGGGTGGCTCATGCAGCGCAGCGTTCGTCCTTCCCCGTTCTCCGCCCTCCGGTCCGGCCGTGCCGTCCGCGTGGCCGCCGCCGCCGTGGGCGTCGCGGCGGTGCTCCTCTCGCTCGGCGCGGGCGCCGCGCAGGCGCACGACGGCGCCGGGCACGGCGGCCGCGGCGGCCCGCAGTGGCAGCAGCCGAAGCAGAACCAGGCGACCACCGGCGCGTACGTGTACCTGAAGAAGGACGTGCGCAAGCCGGCGTCGTGGGAGAACTCGACCCAGCAGTACCTGGTGACCACCTGGCCCGGTGCCTCGTACCGGGACCTCACGCTCGACGAGGTCCGCGCGGCGCTGCCGGCCGGTGTGACGCTCTGCGGGACGGCCTGGGGCGTGCAGGAGGACCAGGCGACCGGCGACTCGACCGTCTTCACCAGCAAGCCCGCCCCGTCCTATCCCACCGACTACATCGGCTGGGGCCCGATCTTCGCGGCCCGGCACTGGGAGCTCACCGACATGGTGACCGTGCCGGCGTGCGGAGGGGTCGCCCCGACCACGAAGCCGACGGTCGCGCCCACGGCCACCCCGAAGCCGACGCCGAAGCCGACACCCACGTCCTCGGTCCCGTGCCCGCCCAGCGCCACGCCGACCCCGTCGTCCACCCCCACGCCCGCCCCGACCGCGTCGACGCCGGCTCCCACCCCGACCGCGACCGCCGTCACCGTGCCCAGCCCGTCGCCGACGGGCGAGGTCGGCGGGACGTCGACGCCCACGCCGTCGCCGACGGTCGAGACCGCGGCACGGCCGGTCGCCACGCCGAGCCCGAGCGCGACCTTCTACTCCGAGGTGCTGGCCGCCGGCGGGGGGACCGGGGCGGTGCTCGCCACCACGGGCTCGTCCGCGACGCCCGTGCTGCTCGCGGGGGCGATCCTCGTGCTCGCCGGCGTCGCCCTGGTGCTCCTGCGCCGCCGCCGCTCCGCCTGAGCCGCGGCCCGGGACGAACGAGCCGCGGCCCGGGACGACCGAGCCCGGGGCGCGGGACGGGGTCATCGCCAGGGCGGCGGTGGCCCCGTCGGCCGGTGTGGCCGACGGCACGCGGGTCCGAGACCGGGCCGGTTTCGTCCCCTGGGCCTGATGGCGTAAGATCGTCCGTTGGGTGTGCGCCCGGTTCTCCTGCAGAAACCCTGGCGCGCTGTCCCCACACGTAATTCCCACGTAGGCCCCACCGCGACCGGTGCCGCTCCTGTCAGGAGCGGAGTCGGCTGATGTGGGCTGATCCACACGACCGACAGTTAGCGGAGGATATGGCGAAGAAGGACGGTGTCATCGAGATCGAGGGCAGCGTCGTGGAGGCTCTGCCGAACGCGATGTTCCGCGTGGAGCTCACCAACGGCCACAAGGTGCTCGCCCACATCTCGGGCAAGATGCGACAGCACTACATCAGGATCCTCCCCGAGGACCGGGTGGTGGTCGAGCTGAGCCCGTACGACCTGTCCCGTGGCCGGATCGTCTACCGCTACAAGTAATCACCACTCGAACACGCCGTCATCCCTCGGGGGACCCCGAGAAAGAACGGCGGCGGAGGAACACGCGATGAAGGTCAAGCCCAGCGTCAAGAAGATCTGCGACAAGTGCAAGGTGATCCGCCGGCACGGTCGCGTCCAGGTGATCTGCGAGAACCTGCGCCACAAGCAGCGCCAGGGCTGATGCCCTGACGCCGGTCCGCTCGGACCAGCAGCTCGACCAGCACCACCGGTCCCCCCGGGGACCAGCAAGCGCACAGCCACTCCGGCGTTCACCCGCCGGTGCACCCTCGGTCGGAGGCCGAGGCCCGCAAGCACGCGGGAGGGCCGTGCGGCAGACCTCCGAAGCAGTTCAGGAGCCACCAGGCACATGGCACGTCTTATCGGCGTCGACCTCCCCCGCGAGAAGCGGCTCGAGATCGCGCTCACCTACATCTACGGGGTCGGCCGTACCCGCGCCCAGGCAACTCTGGCCGCGACCGGCATCAGCCCGGACCTCCGCGTGAAGGACCTCGGCGACGCCGAGCTCGTCGCGCTCCGTGACTACCTCGAGGGCAGCTACAAGCTCGAGGGTGACCTTCGCCGTGAGGTCGCTGCGGACATCCGCCGCAAGGTCGAGATCGGCTGCTACGAGGGCCTGCGTCACCGCCGTGGCCTTCCGGTGCGCGGGCAGCGCACCAAGACCAACGCGCGTACCCGCAAGGGCCCCAAGCGCACCGTGGCCGGCAAGAAGAAGGCCGGGCGCAAGTAGCCCTTTCCGGCACGGTCGCGTCAGACGATGCGCCGCCGGTCACCGACCAGCTGATCTCGAGAGAAGAAGAGAATGCCTCCCAAGACCCGTTCTGCCGTGCGCAAGCCGCGCCGCAAGGAGAAGAAGAACATCTCCCACGGCCAGGCGCACATCAAGAGCACGTTCAACAACACGATCATCTCCATCACCGACCCGACCGGCGCCGTCATCGCGTCGGCCTCGTCGGGCCAGGTGGGCTTCAAGGGCTCGCGCAAGTCGACCCCCTTCGCGGCGCAGCTCGCCGCCGAGGCGGCCGCCCGTCGCGCCCAGGAGCACGGCATGAAGAAGGTCGACGTCTTCGTCAAGGGCCCCGGCTCCGGCCGCGAGACCGCGATCCGCTCGCTGCAGGCGACCGGCCTCGAGGTCGGCTCGATCCAGGACGTGACGCCCCAGGCGCACAACGGCTGCCGTCCGCCGAAGCGCCGTCGCGTCTGACCCACGGCTTCGCCGGGTCGGTGCGCGCCGCGAGGTGCGCACCGACCCGGACAGCGTGACGTCGGCCAGGTAGACCGAGACCGGGCCGGCCCGTAGTACTGCGCAGCGTCATATGGCGGACGCCCGCTGAGAGGAAACACACCGTGCTGATTGCACAGCGCCCCACCCTGACCGAAGAGGTCATCTCGGAGAACCGTTCGCGGTTCTCCATCGAGCCGCTGGAGCCGGGATTCGGCTACACGCTCGGCAACTCGCTCCGCCGGACGCTGCTGTCCTCCATCCCCGGTGCCGCCGTCACGTCCATCCGGATCGACGGCGTCCTGCACGAGTTCTCCACCGTGCCGGGCGTCAAGGAGGACGTCACCGAGATCATCCTCAACATCAAGCAGCTGGTCGTCTCCTCGGAGAACGACGAGCCCGTCGTGATGTACCTGCGCAAGCAGGGCGCGGGTGAGGTCACCGCCGCGGACATCGTGCCGCCGGCCGGCGTCGAGGTGCACAACCCCGACCTCCACCTCGCCACGCTGAACGACAAGGGCAAGCTCGAGATCGAGCTGACCGTCGAGCGTGGCCGCGGCTACGTGTCGGCGAACCAGAACAAGTCGTTCGACGCCGAGATCGGCCGCATCCCGGTCGACTCGATCTACTCGCCCGTCCTCAAGGTGACCTACAAGGTCGAGGCGACGCGTGTCGAGCAGCGCACGGACTTCGACAAGCTGGTCGTCGACGTCGAGACCAAGTCGGCCATCGGCCCCCGCGACGCGCTGGCCTCGGCCGGCAAGACGCTGGTCGAGCTCTTCGGGCTGGCCCGTGAGCTCAACGTCGAGGCCGAGGGCATCGAGATCGGCCCGTCGCCGACGGACGCCGCGCTCGCCGCGGACCTCGCTCTGCCGATCGAGGACCTGCAGCTGACGATCCGCTCCTACAACTGCCTCAAGCGCGAGGGCATCCACTCCGTGGGTGAGCTCGTGGCGCGGTCCGAGGCCGACCTCCTGGACATCCGCAACTTCGGTGCGAAGTCCATCACGGAGGTCAAGGAGAAGCTCGCCGAGCTCGGCCTGACGCTCAAGGACAGCCCGCTCGACTTCGACCCGTCCGCCACCGCCTACTACGGCGACGACGAGGGCGACTTCGTCGAGGACGAGCAGTACTGACGCCGGGGACGTAGACGGTCGGCCCGACGGCCGACCGTCCACAGCCCATCACTGGAACTCAAGGAGTAAAGACCATGCCTACGCCCACCAAGGGTCCCCGGCTCGGTGGCGGACCGGCGCACGAGCGGCTGATCCTCGCGAACCTCGCGACGTCGCTGTTCGAGCACAAGCGCATCACGACGACCGAGACGAAGGCCAAGCGCCTGCGTCCGCTCGCCGAGCGCCTGATCACGTTCGCCAAGCGTGGTGACCTGCACGCCCGCCGCCGCGTGATGACCGTCGTCAAGGACAAGTCCGTCGTGCACGTGCTGTTCACCGAGATCGCCCCGGCCGTGGCCGAGCGTCAGGGTGGCTACACGCGCATCACCAAGATCGGCCCCCGCAAGGGCGACAACGCCCCGATGGCCGTCATCGAGCTCGTGCTCGAGCCGCTCTCCCCGAAGCAGGCCGTCGTCAAGGAGGCCACCAAGGCCGCCGCGAAGGCTGCGCCGAAGTCGAAGACGGCCGACAAGGTCGAGGACAAGCCCGTCGAGGACGCGCCCGTCGAGGACGCCGTCGTCGAGGACGCGCCCGCCGAGGCCGAGGGCGACGCCGAGAAGGCGTGACCTGACAGCTCCACCGCGAGAGCCCGGGACCGACTGGTCCCGGGCTCTCGCGCGTCCGGGGGCCCCGACGGCGCCGGGCACCGCGCCTACAGTCGGAGCATGAGCCTGCCGGTCGTCCTCGTGCACGGGCTGCGGACGTCCCGCACGATGTGGCGTGCCCAGCTGGCGGCGCTGGAGCGCGTCGGGCGCCGCGCGGTCGCGGTCGACCTGCCCGGGCACGGCGCGCGGGTCGCCGAGCCGTTCACGCTGGACGCCGCCGTGGACACGGTCGCCGAGGCGATCGAGACGGTGGGCGGGGAGGCGTTCGTCGTCGGCCTCTCTCTCGGCGGGTACGTGGGCATCCGGCATGCCGCGCGTCGGCCCGGCCAGGTCGCCGGGCTGCTCGCCGCGTCGTGCTCCACCCAGCCGCACCGGCTGCTGCTCGGCGGCTGGTCCGTCGGCGCCCGCGGCATCGCGCTGCTGCCGGATCGCGGCGCGCGTCTGAACCGGTTCCTCGTCGACCTCGCCCTGCCGCCCGACGGCGCGCGCGACGTCGGTGCCGGCGGCTTCGCGCTCGACGTCACGAACCAGGTGCTGCGCGAGATGACGGTCGCGACCCCCCTGGAGGACCTGGCGCGGGTCGAGGCGCCGGTCTGGCTGGTCAACGGCGCGTTCGACCACTTCCGCGGCGAGGAGCGTCGGTTCCTGGCGGCGTGCCGGGACGGGCGGCTGGTCGTCGTGCCCCGCGCGACGCACCTGGTGAGCCTGGTCCAGCCGGCGCGGTTCACGCGGGTGATGCTGGAGGCGCTGGACCAGGTCGACGACCGCGCCGGGGTGGGGCGGTCCGCCGCCGGGTGAGCCGGCGGCGCTGCGACGTCAGGCGCCGAGCGACCACGCCCGGACGCCGCCCACGATCCCGGCCTGGTTGGGCACCACGACGACGTCGTCGCCGAGCCGGGCCAACGTGGTCGCAGTGACCTGGCGCGCGTTCCCGCCGCCGAGGTAGAGCCGGTCCCACACGAACACGGGCCGGAACCCGTCGACCACGCGCCGGACGCGTCGGGACCACAGCCCGTCGCCGAGGCGGGCGCGCTCGACCTGCCCGATGTACGCGTCGTACGTGGTGCCCCAGCGCACGGGCGCGTGCGAGAGCTCGAGGTGGGGCGCGAGCACCCCGCCGTCGAACAGCGCGGTGCCCAGGCCGGTGCCGAGGGTGAGCACGAGCTCGATGCCCGTCCCCGAGATGACGCCCGCGCCGTGCACCTCGGCGTCGTTGAGCACGAGGGTCGGCAGGCCGAGCCGCGCCTCGACGGCCGCCCGGATGTCGCACCCTGCCCACGCGGCGAACAGGTCGGGGTCGACCGCGGTCCGGGGGCCGGCGCGGGTGACGTAGTGCGGGGTCGCGACGACGACGCCGTGCCGGATCATGCCGGGCATGCCGACCGTGACGCGCTGGGCGGCGGGGAGGCCGGCGGCGATGTCCGCGATCGTGGCGACGAGGCGCTCGGGCGGCAGCGGGTACGGCGTGGGCACGCGGACCGCGGGAGCATGCAGGGTGCCGGCCGCGTCCAGCACGGACGCCTTGATGCCTCCGCCACCGCAGTCGACGGCCAGGGTGAACGGGTCGGAGCCGGTGCTGGGCACGGGCCCACGCTAGTCCGGCCGGAGGCCGGTGCCCGGGAACCGAGCCGACGCCGACTACCGTGTGGACCCGTGAGCGAGAGCGTGCAGGAGCCCGCCGTCCGGCTGCGGCTCGACCTGGCCTACGACGGCACCGACTTCGCCGGCTGGGCGCTGCAGCCCGGCCTGCGCACGGTCCAGGGCGTGCTGGAGGCGGCCCTGGCGACCGTCCTGCGCACGGACGGACCGCCCCGGGTGACCGTGGCGGGCCGCACGGACTCGGGCGTGCACGCGCGCGGCCAGGTGGCTCACGTCGACATCCCCGCCGGGCTGCTGGCGGCGTCGCGCGGCCGGACGGACCGCCCGGTCGAGGAGGCGCTGCTGGGCCGGCTCGGCGGCGTGCTGCCCACCGACCTCGTGCTGCACGCGCTGACCCGGGCGCCCGACGGGTTCGACGCCCGGTTCTCGGCCCTGCGCCGGCGGTACACGTACCGCATCTGCGACGACGCGGCCCGGCGCGACCCGCTGTCCCGCGCGCACGTGCTCTGGCACCGCCGCGCGCTGGACGTGGACGCCATGGCCGCGGCCGCGCGACCGCTGGTGGGCCGGCACGACTTCGCGTCGTACTGCAAGCCGCGCGAGGGGGCCACGACGATCCGCACCCTCGAGGCGTTCGCCTGGTCCCGGCCGGTCGACGGACCCGACGCGGGGCTCGTGGTCGCCACGGTGCAGGCGGACGCGTTCTGCCACTCGATGGTGCGCTCGCTGGTGGGCGCCAGCCTGGCCGTGGGGGAGGGGCGCAGCGGCCCGGGCTGGCCGGCCGAGCTCCTCGCGCGCCGTCGTCGGGACGCCGGGGTGCACGTGGTCGCCGCCCGCGGGCTCACGCTGGAAGAGGTGGGTTACCCGTCCGACGACCAGCTGGCCGCCCGGGCGGCGCAGACGCGCGCGCGCCGGGCGGCCGAGGACCTGCAGCACGCCGGAGGCTGCTGCGGCTGAGGCAGGTCAGTCCTCGGGTCTTGCCGGTCGGACTGCCCTTGCGCTCCGCTCCGGGCGAGTGACGCTCCGCGCCCCTCACCCTGCGCTGCGCTCCAGGTCAGTCCTCGTCGACGTCGTCGCGGTACCGGCGGTCGTCGACGTACTCCTCCTCGATGAGGTGCACGGCGGCCTCCTCGGCGGTCGCCGCGCCGCCCGAGATGCCGGCGTCGATGGCGAACCCGTCGGTGCCGCCGGCCTCGACGGCGTCGTCGTCCTCGATCAGGCGGCCGGCGCGGTACTCCTCGCGCTCGGGGCGGGGGCGGGCCTCCCAGACCTCGGGCTCCTCCTGCCCGATGCGCTGGTCGATCGTCTCCCGGTGCGCCTCTTCCCACGGCGTCTCGCCGTAGTGGTTCGAGCGGGGCCGGGTGGGCACCGTGTAGCCCTCGTCGAGCAGGTCCTCGACGCCGCGGTCGAGCAGGGTGTCCTCGCTGGACAGCTGGTCGGTGTCACCCTCGCTGTCGAGCTCGGGGTCTTGGCTGGTGCCGGAGGTGTCGGTCATGCCTCCGACCTTCGCACCGAGCGTGCGCCGACGCCAGAGGTGAGCGGGCCCACGGACAATGCGATGGGCCACACCCCGTGCGGCAGGGAGGATGGGGGCATGGGTCATCTGGACATCGGCGGCATCGGGTACGTGCTCTCCGACGGGCGCCCGCTGCTCGACGACATCACGTTCCGCGTCGGCGACGGCGCCCGCGTCGCGCTCGTCGGGCCCAACGGCGCGGGCAAGACGACGCTCCTGCGGATCGTGGCCGGCGACGAGCAGCCGCACAGCGGGTCCGTCGGGCGCAGCGGCGGCCTCGGCATCATGCGCCAGGACATCGGGCGCATCGACGACGACCGGTCGATCCGGGACCTGCTGGCCTCGCTCGCCGCGCCGGCCGTCCGGGACGCCGCCGCCGAGCTCGCCGCGGCCGAGCTGGCGATCATGGAGGTCGACGACGAGCCCGCGCAGATGCGGTACGCGCAGGCGCTCGTCGACTGGGCCGACGTCGGGGGCTACGAGGCCGAGGCGGGCTGGGACCGGGTCACCGACGCCGTGCTGTCCATCCCGTTCGAGCAGGCGCAGCACCGCGAGGTGCGCACGCTCTCGGGCGGCGAGCAGAAGCGGCTGGTGCTCGAGGCGCTGCTGCGCGGCCCGGACGAGGTGCTGCTGCTCGACGAGCCCGACAACGCGCTCGACGTGCCGACCAAGCGCTGGCTCGAGGACAAGCTGCGGGCGTCGAACAAGACCGTGCTCTTCGTCAGCCACGACCGCGAGATGCTCGCGCGCGTCGCCACGCAGGTGGCGACGCTCGAGCCCGGTGTGATGGGCGCCGCCGTGTGGGTGCACGGCGGCGGCTTCGCCACGTACCACCAGGCGCGGGAGGACCGGCGCTCGCGGCTGGAGGAGCTGCTGCGGCGGTGGGAGGAGGAGCACACGAAGCTCAAGGAGCTCGTGCTGACCCTCAAGACCAAGGCGGCGTTCAACGACGGCCTGGCGTCGCGCTACTCCGCGGCGCAGACCCGGCTGCGCAAGTTCGAGGAGGCGGGACCCCCCACGCTCCTCGCCCGCGAGCAGAACGTCCGGGTGCGGCTGCGGGGCGGCCGGACCGCCAAGCGCGCGGTCGTCGCGACGGGTCTGGAGCTCACCGGGCTGATGAAGCCGTTCGACCTGGAGGTGTGGTTCGGCGAGCGGGTGGCCGTGCTGGGCTCCAACGGCTCGGGCAAGTCCCACTTCCTGCGGTTGCTCGCGGCCGGCGGCAGCGACCCCGGGCCGGAGCACGCGCCCGCCGACGACGTGCCCGTGGCGCCGGTGAAGCACACCGGTCGGGTGGTCCTGGGCCCGCGCGTGCGGCCGGGCTGGTTCGCGCAGAACCACGGGCACCCGGAGCTGGTCGGGCGCACGCTGCTCGAGATCCTGCACCGGGGGGAGGGGCACCGCTCGGGCCTCGGGCGGGAGCAGGCCAGCAAGGCGCTGGACCGGTACGAGCTGGTCGGGGCCGCGGAGCAGCGGTACGAGACGCTCTCCGGCGGGCAACAGGCGCGCCTGCAGATCCTGCTGCTCGAGCTGGGGGGAGCGACGCTCCTGCTGCTCGACGAGCCGACCGACAACCTCGACCTGCACTCGGCGGAGGCCCTGGAGACCGGTCTCGCGGCGTTCGAGGGCACGGTGCTCGCGGTGACCCACGACCGCTGGTTCACGCGGACGTTCGACCGGTACCTGGTGTTCGGCGCGGACGGGGAGGTCGTCGAGACGCCCGAGCCGGTCTGGGACGCCGCGCGCGTGGACCGGGTGCGCTGACCGGACGACGAGCTAGACGACGAGCGCGACCGCCAGGGTCGCCATCACCACCGCGATGACGAGGTCGAGCACCTGCCATGCGCGGGGCTTGGCGAACACCGGGCGCAGGGAGGCCGCGCCGAATCCCAGCGCGGTGAACCAGACGACGCTGGCGGTCACGGCGCCGGCGCCGAACGCCCAGGCGCCCGGGTCGTGCTGGTGGGCGAGCGAGCCGAGCAGCACGACCGTGTCGAGGTAGACGTGCGGGTTGAGGAAGGTCAGGGCCAGGCAGGTCGACAGCACCGCGCCGAGCGCCACGGGACCCTCCGCCGCGGGGTCGAGCCGCGACGGGTGCCGCGCGCGCAACGCCGCGCCCACCGCGAGCACGAGCAGGAACGCCGCGCCGACGTACCGGGTGGCCGTGAGCACGGCGGGATGGGACGTGACGAGCGCGCCGAGCCCCGCGATGCCGGCTGCGACGAGCAGCGCGTCCGCCGTCGCGCAGACGGCCACCACCGGGAGCACGTGCTCCCGCCGGATGCCCTGGCGCAGCACGAAGGCGTTCTGTGCCCCGATCGCGACGATGAGCGACAGGGCGGTGAGGAAGCCCGAGAGGGCGGCGGCGGGCACGGGACGACGCTAGGCGGTGGGCGTCATGAAGACCAGTTCATGGTTCTGGTGATCCGTTAGGATCATTCATGTGGCGTTCGACGCGGACCAGCTGAGCGCCCTCGCGGCCGTCGTGCACGAGGGCAGCTTCGACGCGGCCGCGCAGCGGCTGCACGTCACGCCGTCGGCCGTCAGCCAGCGCATCAAGGCGCTCGAGCAGCAGGTGGGCCGCGTGCTGGTGCTGCGCACGCGGCCGTGCCGCCCGACCGAGGACGGCGAGGTGCTGGTCCGGCTGGCGGGCCAGGTGGAGCTGCTCGGCAGGGACGCGCTCGGTCAGCTGGTGCCCGCCCCGGGCGGCCCCCGGAGCGCCCGGACGGCCGGTGCGACACGGCGGCTGCCGGTGGCCGTCAACGACGACTCGATGTCCACCTGGTTCCCCGCGGCCGTGGCCGACCTGCCCCCGGACGTGCTGCTCGACCTGCGGCGCGAGGACCAGGACCTGTCCGCTGACCTGCTGCGGGACGGCACGGTGATGGCCGCGGTGACGGCCGACCCGCGCGCGGTGCAGGGCTGCCGGGTGCGCCGGCTGGGGGCCATGCGGTACCTGGCGGTGGCCGCGCCCGAGCAGCGGGACCGGTGGTTCGCCGACGGCCTGGGCGCCGAGGCGTTCGCGGCGGCGCCCCTGCTCGCGTTCAACCGGGAGGACGGCCTGCAGGAGCGGTTCGTGGCGTCGGTGGTGGGCCGCCGCACCGTCACGCCGCTGGTGCACTTCGTGCCGTCGCAGTCCGCGTTCGTCGGGCTGATCGAGGCCGGGCTCGGGTGGGGGATGGTGCCCGAGGCGGCGGCGACGGAGCGCATCGCGGCGGGTGCGCTGGTCGAGGTCCGGCCCGGCAGGAACCTCGACGTCCCCCTGTACTGGCAGCACTGGGCGCTGCGGACGCCCACGCTGGACGACCTGACCGAGAGGGTCGTGCGGGCGGCGTCGGCGGCCCTGCGCCCGGTTCCGCGGCACGGGCCGCCCGGCGGGGCCTAGCGCGTTTTGACCCTCCGGCAACGCGGCGGCTACCCTGGTGTGTCGTTGTGCGTCCCCGTTCCGGCGGCTGCTCGTGCCCTCTCAGCACGCAGCACCGAGCCAGAACGGCAGGGCTGGTGCGTTCCCGCTCGCCGCCCGGAAGCCGACGAAAGCATTCATCGGCGGACCCGCACCCTGCGAGGTCTGCCGCGACAAGATTCGCAACGAAACGAAGGCTGACGACCGTGCGCACGTACACCCCGAAGCCCGGCGACGTCGAGCGGAACTGGTACGTCATCGACGCGACCGATGTCGTCCTGGGCCGCCTGGCCACTCATGTGGCCACGTTGCTGCGCGGCAAGCACAAGGCGACGTTCGCTCCGCACGTCGACGGCGGTGACTTTGTCATCGTCATCAACGCGGAGAAGATCGCCCTGACCGGCAACAAGCGCGAGAACAAGCTCGCGTACCGTCACTCGGGTTACCCGGGTGGCCTCCGCGCCGTGGCCTACTCCGACCTCCTGGAGAAGCACCCCGAGCGCGCGATCGAGAAGGCTGTCCGCGGCATGCTCCCCAAGAGCTCGCTCGCGCGTCAGCAGCTCACCAAGCTCAAGGTCTACGCCGGTGCCGAGCACCCGCACGCGGCGCAGCAGCCGAAGCCCTTCGAGATCACCCAGGTCTCTCAGCAGGCGTGAGCCGGCTGAGTACAGAGAACAAGGACGCGAGGACACCAGTGGCAGAGACCACGGTCGACATCGACCTCGAGGGCGATGACACCCCCACCAGCTACACCTCCGAGACGGCTGCCCCGACGGGCCGCGGTCAGAGCATCACGGCACCCGCGAACGCCCTCGGCCGTCGCAAGGAGGCCATCGCGCGCGTGCGCCTGGTCCCCGGCACCGGTCAGTGGAAGGTCAACGGGCGCACGCTCGAGGACTACTTCCCGAACAAGGTGCACCAGCAGCTCGTGAACTCCCCGTTCAAGCTGGTCGACGTCGAGGGTCGTTTCGACGTCGTCGCCCGCATCACCGGCGGTGGCGTGAGCGGCCAGGCCGGCGCGCTGCGCCTGGGCATCGCCCGTGCGCTCAACGCGATCGACGAGGAGCACAACCGCCCGGCTCTCAAGAAGGCCGGCTTCCTGACCCGCGACGCCCGCGTCGTGGAGCGCAAGAAGGCCGGTCTCAAGAAGGCCCGCAAGGCACCGCAGTACTCGAAGCGCTGATCCGCTGTCTTTGAGTGCAAGGCCCGATGGCCCTGCTGGTCTCACGACCAGCGGGGCCATCGGCATGTCTGCGACCATCAGCAGGGACGTGCGAGGGCTCCGCGGGGCGCCTCACGACGAAGGAGTCTGACCATGGGCCGACTGTTCGGGACCGACGGCGTGCGTGGGCTCGCCAACCGGGACGTGACCGCCGAGCTGGCGCTCGACCTCTCCGTGGCCGCCGCGCACGTGCTGGGCTCCCTGGGCCAGTTCGAGGGGCACCGGCCGCGCGCGATCGTCGGCCGTGACTCCCGGGCGTCGGGGGAGTTCCTCGCCGCCGCCGTCTCCGCCGGGCTCGCCTCCGCCGGCGTCGACGTCAACAACGTGGGCGTGCTGCCGACGCCGGCCGTCGCGTTCCTCACCGCCGAGCTCGGCGTCGACATCGGGGTCGTGCTCTCGGCGTCGCACAACCCGATGCCCGACAACGGCATCAAGTTCCTGGCCAAGGGTGGTCACAAGCTCGACGACGAGCTCGAGGCCGCCATCGAGGCGCGCATGGGTGAGGACTGGGAGCGGCCGCTGGGCGGTGACGTCGGCCGCATCCGCGTCGACACCGGTCGCGCCGGCGAGCAGTACATCGAGCACCTGGTCGGCACCATCGACGTGTCGCTGGCCGGCCTGCGGATCGCGGTCGACTGCGCGAACGGCGCCGCCAGCGAGGTGGGCCCCGCGACGCTGCGGGCGGCCGGCGCCGACGTCGTGGTCATCAACGCCTCGCCCGACGGGCGCAACATCAACGAGAAGTGCGGCTCCACCCACCCCGAGCAGCTGCAGGCCGCCGTGGTCGCGTCCGGGGCCGACCTCGGGGTCGCGTTCGACGGGGACGCCGACCGGTGCCTTGCCGTGGACGCGACGGGCGCGCTGGTCGACGGCGACCAGATCATGGGCATCCTGGCCATCGCGATGCGCGACCGCGGCGACCTGGTCGACGACACTCTGGTCACCACCGTGATGAGCAACCTCGGGCTGAAGATCGCCATGCGGGAGGCCGGCATCAGGACGATCGACACCGCGGTGGGCGACCGGTACGTGCTCGAGGCCATGCGCGCGGGCGGGTACTCGCTCGGCGGGGAGCAGTCCGGGCACATCATCATGGCGGCCCACGCCACCACCGGGGACGGCGTGCTGACGGCGCTCCAGCTCGCGGCCCGCGTGGCGGCGACCGGCACGACGATCGCCGACCTGGCGGGCGTGGTCCACCGGCTGCCGCAGACGCTGGTCAACGTGCCGGGCGTGGACAAGCGCCGCGCGGGCAGCGACGACGAGCTGCTCGACGCCGTGCGCGCGGCCGAGGCCGCGCTCGGGGACACCGGCCGCGTACTGCTGCGGTCCTCCGGCACCGAGGACCTCGTCCGGGTCATGGTCGAGGCAGGCACCCAGACGGAGGCGGACCGCGTGGCGCACGACCTCGCCGGCGTCGTCTCCCAGCGGCTGGCGCTCTAGTGCCCTCGGGCCCGCAGTGGGACCAGGCGCTGCGCGACGTGGCGCTCTGGATCGTCGAGGCCGGCACCCGGTCGCCCGAGGGGCTCGCGCCGATCGTCCAGGCGGGTCACCCGGCCCTGCGTGCGGTGGCGACGCCGTACGACGGCCAGCTCTCGGACGAGGAGCTCGCCGCCCTGCTCGACGTCATGCACCGGACGATGCGGGCCGCGCCCGGCGTCGGTCTGGCCGCGCCGCAGCTGGGGCTCCCGCTGGCCCTCGCCGTGCTCGAGGACCCGGGCTCGGTCTCCGAGGAGCACGCCGAGGTGCGCGAGCGCGAGCCGCTGCCGTTCCGGGTGCTGGTCAACCCGCGCTACACGCCGGTCGACGCCGAGCACGTCGCGTTCTACGAGGGGTGCCTGAGCGTCGTCGGGTACCAGGCCGTCGTCGCGCGCGCCCGGCAGGTGCACCTGGTCGGGCTGGACGAGCACGGCACGGCGCTCGACGAGGTGGTGTCGGGCTGGTCCGCGCGGATCGTGCAGCACGAGACCGATCACCTGGGCGGCACGCTCTACCTCGACCGCGCAGAGCTGCGCTCGCTCGCCGCGACCGACGAGTTCGGCGCCCGCTGGGCCGCCGAACCGAGCCCCGCCGCCGCGGCCCGGGCCCTCGGGTTCCCGCTGTCCTGAGCAAGCGACCCGGGGCTGACCCCGGGTCCGACCCCGGGAGGATTCGGGGCTGCCCCAGGGATGAACCGGGGGTCACCCCTATGTCCCTGCGGGCCCGGCGCGACTTACCGTGGTCACACGACACCGGCGGATCGACCGCCGGTGCACGACGCAGGAGGATCACACGTGGTGGAGGCCTGGGCGCTGGCGCTCGTCGGTTCCCCGTGGATCTTCGTGGTGCTGTACCTGTTCGCCACGATCGACGGGTTCTTCCCCCCGATCCCGAGCGAGTCGATCGTCATCGCCCTCGCGGCGCTGTCGATGTCGACGGGTGCGCCGAACCTCGCGCTCATCGTGCTCGTCGCCGCCGCCGGCGCGTGGACCGGCGACCAGATCGCGTACCAGATCGGCACCAAGGTCAAGGTGCGCGAGCTGCGGCTGCTCCGGTCGCCCCGGGGGCAGGCCGCCGTCGACTGGGCGGAGAACGCCCTGGCGAACCGCGGGGCGGCCTTCATCATCGCCGCGCGCTACATCCCGATCGGCCGGGTCGCCGTCAACATGACGGCGGGCGCGGTCGGGTACAGCCGCCGTCGGTTCATGGGGCTGACCGCCATCGCCGCGCTCACGTGGGGCTGCTACTCGAGCCTCATCGGGATCGGGGCCGGCGCGTGGCTGGGCGACCACACCCTCGCCGCTGTGGCCGTCGGTGTGGTGGGCGGCCTGGCCATCGGGGTGGTCGTGGACTGGATCCTGCGCCGCCTGACCCGCCGTCGCGTCGTCGCCGAGCCCGAGCGCGCGGTGCGGATCGCCGACGAGGCCCCCGTTCCTCTGCCCGAGACCGTCCCTCCGGTCACAGGACGCTCACGATCCGACCCCGCCGCCTAACGATCCGGTCTCACCCGGTCATTTCCCCCATGACTGTGCTTACTCTCTGACTGTGCCGACGTCGCGGTCGGCGCTCCCGTGCTCGTCCACACCCCCGGGGGTGTGCTGACGCATGGGCAGAGGCGACAGGGGGCGAGATGGGCAGGCGTGCACGGTGGGCGGCGTGCCTCGTGCTGCCCGCGGTGCTCCTCACGGGCCTCGCGGCCTGCAGCGCGCCCGACCAGGCGCAGGACGCGCCGACCGCGGTGGTCGCCGCGACCGCGGACTGCCTCTCGCCGCAGGTGCTCGCCGAGCTCGAGCTGGCGTCGGACGACGAGGCCGCCGCGGGTGGCACCCCGCGGGCGGACGCCCCGGCGCCGGGGCGTGTGCCCGACGGCTTCGCCCCCGTGAGCGTCGTCGTCTGCACCCCCGGCGGCACGCTGCACGACTCGTCCGGGACCTGGGTCGCGCTCACCGCGAGCCGGCGCGAGGGCGACCTCGACGCACTGGTCACCGCGCTGCGCCGGCCGTCGGCGCCGCGCGGAGGCACCTGCAGCACGTCGACGGTGGTGCCGCCGGCCCTCTGGCTGGTCGACGCCCTGGGCCGGGCGATCCGCCCGACGTGGCCCACCGACCGCTGCGGGAGCCCGCAGGCGGCGGTGTCGGCGGCGCTCGACGCGCTCGAGGAGACCGACAGCGAGCAGTACCCCGTGCGCCTGGTCGACCCGGCCGGGGACAGCGAGACCCCCTGACCGGCCCTACAGCTTGCGGAGCCGGACGCGCTCGACCGAGTGGTCGGAGCCCTTGGTGAGCACCAGGGTCGCCCGGCTGCGGGTCGGCAGGATGTTCTGCACCAGGTTGGGCTCGTTGATCGAGTCCCAGATGCGCTCGGCGCGCTCGACGGCCTCGTCGTCGGTCAGCGACGCGAACCGGTGGAAGTACGACTCGGGCCGCGCGAACGCCGTCTCCCGCAGGGCCAGGAAGCGGTCGACGTACCACCGGCGCACGTCGGCCGTCCGCGCGTCGACGTAGATCGAGAAGTCGAAGAAGTCGCTCACGGCGAGGTTCGACGTGCCCTCGGCGGTCGGGCGGGCCGGCTGCAGGACGTTGAGGCCCTCGACGATGAGGACGTCGGGCCGGTTCACCACGATCTCGCGGCCCGGGAGGATGTCGTAGGTGAGGTGGTCGTACACGGGGACGTGGACCTCGGGCCGGCCGGCCTTCACCTTGGACACGAACCGCAGCAGGGACCGCCGGTCGTAGGACTCGGGGAAGCCCTTGCGCTCCATCAGCCCGCGGCGCTCGAGCTCCGCGTTGGGGTAGAGGAAGCCGTCCGTGGTCACCAGCTGGACCCGGGGGGTCGCGGGCCAGCGGGCCAGCAGCTCGCGCAGCAGGCGCGCGGTGGTCGACTTGCCGACGGCCACCGAGCCGGCCACCCCGATGACGAACGGGGTGCCGCCGACGTCCTCGCGCAGGAACGTGCTCGACGCGGCGTGCAGCCCGCGCGTCGCCTCGATGTGCAGGTCGAGCAGCCGGGAGATCGGCCGGTAGATGGCGTCGACCTCCGCGAGGTCGATCGGGTCGCCCAGGCCCGCGAGGCGCTCGACGTCGGCGTCGGTCAGCGGCAGCGGGGTGGAGGCGGAGAGCCGCGTCCAGGCGTCGCGATCCAGGTCGACGTAGGGCGTGGCCGGGGTCAGCGACGATGGCACGGGGTCGATTGTGCCCGAGGTCCGCCGCGGGGGCCGTCCGGGCGCGCCCCGGTAGACTCGCGGCCATGTGTGGAATCGTCGGCTACGTCGGTAGCCAGGTAGCCAGCGACCGCCCCCTCGATGTCGTGCTGGAGGGTCTGCGCCGCCTCGAGTACCGCGGGTACGACTCCGCGGGCGTGGCGCTGGTGAGCCCGGACGGCCGGCTGGCCACGGCCAAGAAGGCCGGCAAGCTGGCCAACCTGGTCGAGGAGCTCGACCTGCGCCCGCTGCCGGAGTCCACCGCGGCGATCGGCCACACCCGCTGGGCCACCCACGGCGCGCCGACGGACGTCAACGCCCACCCGCACGTCGCGGGCAAGCTGGCGGTGATCCACAACGGCATCGTCGAGAACTTCGCCAGCCTCAAGGCCGGGCTGGTGGCCGACGGCGTCGAGTTCCTGTCGGAGACCGACACCGAGGTCGCCGCCCAGCTCATCGCCCGGGCGTACCTGACCACGGGCGACCTCACGGCCGCGATGACCGAGGTGGCGCGCGCGCTGCACGGCACGTTCACGCTGCTGGCCGTGCACGAGGACGCCCCGGACACGGTGGTCGGCGCCCGGCACGACTCGCCGCTCGTCGTCGGCATCGGCGAGGGGGAGAACTTCCTCGGGTCGGACGTGGCGGCGTTCATCTCGCACACGCGCGAGGCGCTCGAGCTGGGTCAGGACCAGGTGGTGACCATCACCCCCGACGCCGTCGCCGTCACCGACTTCGACGGGCGGCCCGCGCAGGCCCGCCGGTACACGGTCGACTGGGACGCGGCCGCCGCCGAGAAGGGCGGCTTCGCCTCGTTCATGGACAAGGAGATCCACGACCAGCCGCAGGCCGTCGCCGACACCCTGCTCGGGCGCACCGACGCGCACGGGCGGTTGGTGCTCGACGAGGTGCGGATCGACGAGTCGGTGCTGCGCTCGGTCGACAAGATCATCGTCGTCGCCTGCGGGACCGCGGCCTACGCGGGGCACGTCGCCAAGTACGCGATCGAGCACTGGTGCCGTATCCCGGTCGAGGTCGAGCTGGCGCACGAGTTCCGGTACCGCGACCCCGTGGTGGACGAGCGGACCCTCGTGGTCGCCGTGTCGCAGTCGGGCGAGACCATGGACACCCTGATGGCGGTGCGCCACGCGCGCGAGCAGGGCGCCAAGGTGCTGGCCCTGGTGAACACGCACGGCTCGACCATCCCGCGCGAGTCCGACGCGGTGCTGTACACGCACGCCGGGCCCGAGATCGCGGTGGCGTCGACCAAGGCGTTCCTGGCGCAGATCACCGCGGCCTACCTGCTGGGCCTGTACCTGGCGCAGCTGCGCGGCAACAAGTACGCGGACGAGGTGGCGGCCATCCTGGCCGAGCTGCGCGCCATGCCCGACAAGATCCAGCAGGTGCTCGACCGGTCCGGCCGGGTGCGGGAGACCGCGCGGTCGATGGTGGACACCACGTCCGTGCTGTTCCTCGGCCGGCACGTCGGGTTCCCCGTGGCCATGGAGGGTGCGCTCAAGCTCAAGGAGCTCGCGTACATCCACGCCGAGGGGTTCGCCGCCGGCGAGCTCAAGCACGGGCCCATCGCGCTCATCGACGAGGGGCAGCCGGTGTTCGTCATCGTCCCCTCGCCGCGCGGACGGGACTCGCTGCACTCGAAGGTGGTCTCGAACATCCAGGAGATCCGCGCCCGCGGGGCCCGCACCCTGGTGATCGCCGAGGACGGCGACGAGGACGTGCTGCCGTACGCCGACGAGGTGTTCTTCGTGCCGCAGTCGCCCACGCTGCTGGCCCCGCTGCTGGCCGTGGTGCCCCTGCAGGTGTTCGCGTGCGAGCTGGCGACGGCCAAGGGCCTCGATGTCGACCAGCCGCGCAACCTGGCCAAGTCGGTCACGGTCGAGTGAGCCACCCGCGCGAGCCCGGCGTGCGCCGAGCGTGATCATCGGGGTGGGCATCGACGTCGTGGACGTCGCCCGGTTCGTCGAGACCCTGCACCGGGTGCCGGCCCTGCGCGACCGCCTCTTCACGCCCGAGGAGCGCGAGATGCCGGAGACGTCGCTGGCCGCGCGGTTCGCCGCGAAGGAGGCGATCGCCAAGGCGCTCGGCGCGCCCGCAGGCATGAGCTGGCAGGACGCGACCGTGCGACGGGTGCTCGGCGCGCAGCCCGTCGTCGAGGTCGTCGGCACGGTCGCCGCCGCGGCCGCGGCCGCGGGGGTGGACCGGTTCCACCTGTCCATCTCCCACGACGCGGGCATCGCGTCGGCGGTGGTCGTCGCCGAGCGGGACTGAGGTCAGCGCAGGGCGGGGACGACCTCGTTCTCGAACAGCTCGATCCCCGAGCGGTCGTACGCCGCCTCGGCGAAGTACGTGATCGCGTAGGTCATGCCCAGCTTCTGCAGCGCCTGGAGCTTCTCGACGATCTGCTCGGGCGTGCCCACCAGGGTCCCGTTGCGGAACTCCTCGGCGACCTGCGCGGCCTTGGCCGGCACGGAGTTGCTGTAGTGCTCCTCCACCCAGGCAATCCGGTCGTCGACGTCGGCCTCGGTGGCGCCGATGACCACGTTGTAGTTGGCCGAGCGCGTGATCTCCTCGAACGGGCGGCCGATGGCCTCGCAGTGGCCGCGCAGGATCTCCGACTTGTGCGCGAAGCCCTCCGGGCTGCCGTCGAAGTTGGTGTACGCCGCGTGCTCGGCGGCGATGCGCAGCGTCTTCTTCTCGCCGCCGCCCGCGATCCACAGCGGCGGGCCGTCGACCTGAAGGGGGAGCGGCGCGAGCTGCGCGCCGGACACCTGGTAGTGCTCGCCGTCCAGCGTCGCGGTGCCGTTGGTCCACATCTGCTTGAAGATCTGGACGCCCTCGTCGAGCATCGCGATCCGCGTGCCGGCCGACGGGAAGCCGTAGCCGTACGCCAGCCACTCGTGCTCGTACCAGCCCGCGCCGATGCCCATCTCGACGCGGCCGCCCGAGATGATGTCGGCCGTCGTCGCGACCTTGGCCAGGTACGCCGGGTTGCGGTACGCCATGCAGGTGCACATCTGGCCGAGCCGGACGCGGCTGGTCGACGCGGCGAACGCGTTGATGAGGCTCCACGCCTCGTGCGTGGCCTCGCCGTTGGGCTCGGGCACCGCGTGGAAGTGGTCGTAGACCCAGATCGACTCGTAGGCGTCGCCCTCGTCGGCGTGCCTGGCCAAGCCGCTCATCGTCTGCCAGTGCTCACGCGGGTCGATGCCGGTGAGGTCCTGCCGCCAGCCCTGAGGGATGAAGAGTCCGAAGCGCATGCGGGGCAGGTTACCCGCGCGGCGACGGTCCTGCCTGCCCGGGTCGAATCGATCCGTGCCGACCGGCTGGGCAGGTGCCCCGTCGACCCACCAGGATGGGAGGCGTGCTGCAGACCTGGACCTCCGCGCAGGTGCGCGCCGCCGAGCAGCCGCTGCTGGCCGCCGGGGTACCGCTCATGGAGCGGGCCGCGTTCGCGCTGCACGTGCACGTGGCCGCGGCGCTCGTCGACCTGCGGGGGCGGGTGACGGGCGCGCGGGTGGTGGTGCTGGTCGGGTCCGGCAACAACGGCGGCGACGCCCTGTACGCCGGCGCGCTGCT
>NZ_JBGFQZ010000022.1:0-54126 GCF_041295535.1 Cellulomonas sp. ICMP 17802
CGGGGGGCCTGCGGACTGACCTCAGCGCCTCGAGCCGGCCCGCAGGTCCCGCGCGACCGCCCGCCCGGCCGCCGCCGACGCGGCTACTTCGCCTCGGCCTGCGCCTCGTTCGCCGCCGCCTTGATCTCGTCCGCCTCGGCCTTGTTGATCGCCCGCTCGACGATCGCGTCCGCCTGGTTGAGCGCCTCGCGGATCCTGACGGCACCGGGGTCGGAGACGAGCGCGACCAGGCCGGAGTGTCCGGGGGCGATCGCGTCCTGCAGCTCCTCGGCCAGCTCCTTGCGGCGGTGCAGCTCGCGCGCCTTGCCCGTCGCGGCGCCCACGGCACCCAGCACGGCCGCGCTGCCGATGACGGACGGCGGGAAGATCAGGCCCAGCGCGACGCCGCCGACGACCCCCCAGGTGAGCCCGCGCCGCGTGCCGTGGTCGGTCGCCTTCTGGACCTCCAGGTGCCCGTCCGCCTCGCGCTTGACCACGATGACACCCTCGATGTCGAGCCTCTTGCCGTCCTCGACCGACTTGAGGGCCTCGTAGGCCTCCCACGCGGTGTCGGTGTCCGTGAAGTCGGCCACGAAGAGGGTGTAGGCGCCGTCGCTCAGGGCGGTGACGACGTCGGTGGGCTGGTCGTCTGACATGGGGAGCTCCTTCGGTGCGATGTCGGGATGGTGCCATCTCGACCGTAGACCCGCGACGGGCCCACAGTCAGGTCACAGAGCCGGTCAGGTCGACCGGGCGGGCACGACGCCGGGCGACGACGCCGAGCAGCACGAGCACGGCCCCAAGCAGCCCGAAGACCAGCAGCCCGGTCACGGCCGACCGACCGTTCGCGACCTCGCCGGTGAGCGCCGCGAGCGCGACAGACAGGCCGGGCGTGGTCGGCAGCAGGGCCGCCAGGCCGGCCACGACCGGCGGGACGGTCGACGTCAGGCCGACCGCGAGCGCCACCACCGCGACGAGCACGGCGAGGAACCGACCGACCCCACCGAACACGGCCGCGAGCCCCTGGTTCACGACGACGAAGACCAGCCCGACGAGCGCTCCCGCCGCGACGAACCCCACCCGCGCGGCCGCGTCGACCTGCACCGCGAGCAGGACGGCCAGGGCGGTGACGAGGCCCTGCAGCGCCCCGATCGCGGCACCCGGCAGGACCGCACGGCGGGTGATCGACGCCGACGACTCGGCCGTGAACAACGGCCGGCGCGGCACGGCCTCCCGCGCCGCCGCCACGACGACGGCACCGAGCCACAGAGCGACCACGGCGAAGAACGGGACGGCCTGCATGCCCGGGGCCGGAGCGAGCTGGTCGGCCCGCACGGGCTGCGACGCGATCGTGGAGAGGATCCCGACGTCGTCGGCGGAGTAGGTCGGGATCTGCTCGACGGCCTGGGCCAGCCCGTCCGCGAGCTGCGCCGCGCCGGTCTCCACCTGCGCGGCGCCCGACGCGACGCTCGCGCTGCCCGTGTCGAGCCCCGCCGCGCCGGAGGTCGCCTGGTCCGCACCGGCCGCGACCTGCGCGGCACCGGCGGCGGCGGCCCCGATGCCGTCGACCAGCTCCGGCATCCCGGCCGCCAGGCTCTTGTTCCCGGCCGCGACCTTGTCCGCTCCCGTCGCCAGCGCATCGACCTTCTGCCCCGCGCCCTGCAGCGTCGCCAGCGCGGCGGAGACCGCGTCGCAGGCCCGGCCCGGCGTCTGGCAGACGGTGGCGACGGCGGCGGCCAGCTGGGCGACCGCCGCATCCACCCCGGCCGCCGCCTGGTCCACGGCACCCGCGACCGCGGCGGAGCCCTTCGCCAGCTGGGCGGTCTGCCCCGGCAGCCCCTGGGCACCGGCATCGAGCTCGGCCAGCCCGTCGGACAGCGACGCCGCCCCCGAGTCGAGGCCGCCCAGCCCGGCGGACAGCTGGTCGGCACCGGTGGCCAGCTGCTGGGCGCCGTCCGCGAGCGACGCCGCCCCGCTCGCGAGGTCGTCGGCCCCCGACGCGGCCTGACCGATCTGCTGGTCGATGGTGGTGTAGCCCGTGAGCAGCTGGTCGAGGTACCGCGCGACGAGCTGCTTGTTGAGCGCCGCGACGGCGGCGTCGGTGATCGCGGCGGTGAGAGCCGGGTCCAGCAGCGCGGACGACGAGGACGTCTCGACCCGGATGTCGGCCTGCTGGGCGTCGTCGGCCGGTCCGGCGAACGACGTCGCGGAGGCCGAGAACGACATCGGGATGGTGACCACGGCGACGTACCGCCCGGTCGCGAGCCCGTCCGCCGCCTCGTCGTCGTTGGTGAGCACCCAGTCGTACCCGGCATCGGCGATGAGCCCCGCGGCGAGCTGACGCCCGACCGGCACGGTCGTCCCGTTCAGCGTGACCGGGACGTCGTCGTTGACGATCGCGGCGGTGACCCGGTCGAGGTGCTCGGTGGGCGCCGACAGCGACCACGTGAGCAGACCGGCGATCGCGAGCGGCAGCAGGACGAGGCCGACGACCGTGAGCACGCCGAGCCGATCGACGCCGGAGAACGGGCGGCCGCCCATCTCAGGGCACCGCCACGGGGTCGAGCCCGACGGAGCGGACCACCGACCCCGGCGGCAGGACGTCGTCCACCACGGCGTCGGGGCGGCAGGCGAGCACGAGGGTGAGGCCGCGCTCGGTGACGGCCTCGGCGAGCGCGCCGGCCACGGTGGCGCGGGCGTCGGGGTCGGTGACCGTGTCGATGCCCTCGACCATGACGACCACCGCCGGTCGGCGGAGGGCCGCACGCAGGTCAGGCAGGGGGGCGGTCGAGCGCCCGAGGTCCACGTACGACGTGCACCGCCGCACGGACCCCGCGCGCGGCGGCAGCACCAGGCCCGCCACCTTGACCCGGCCCCCCGTGACCGGGAGGCGGCCGCCCAGGGCGAGCAGCACCGTCCGGCGTGCCACCGGCGTGCCCCCGCGGACGAGCAGCACGTCGCCGCTCGCCACCATCGCGTCGACCGTGGTCGCGCCGGCCCGCGCGGCCTCGGCGGCGATCGCGCGCTCGCCGCCCTCGGGCCACCCGGCCAGCTCGAGCTCGCGCGCGAGGCCCTCCCCCTCGACGTCGACGTGCGGCAGGAGTCGATCGAGCCATGCGGGCATCCACCACGCACGGGGGCCGAACAGCGCGAGCACCGCGGGGATGAACGTCATGCGCACCACGAACGCGTCGATGGCGACGCCGACCGCCAGGCCGAACGCGATCGGCTGGATCGACGCATCACCCTCGGGGAGGAAGGCCGCGAAGACCGCGACCATGATCACGGCGGCGGCCGTGACCACGCGGGCCGACCCGACGAACCCGCGCTCGACGGCTTGCGCGGGATCGCCGTGGTGCACGTAGTCCTCGCGCATGCGGCTGACCAGGAACACCTCGTAGTCCATCGCCAGCCCGAACAGCACCCCCATGAGGATGATCGGCATGAAGCTGACCACTGCACCCACGGACGCGACGTTCAGCGGGCCCGCCAGGAACCCGTCGACGAAGACGAGGGCGGTCAGCCCGAGCGCGGCGAGCAGCGAGAGCACGTAGCCGAGCGCGGCGGTCACCGGGACCACGATCGAGCGGAAGACCATCGCGAGCAGCACCAGGGACAACCCGACGATGAGCAGCCCGAACGGCAGGAGCGCCTCGGCGAGCTGCGCCGAGATGTCGATGCCTGCCGCCGTGTAGCCGGTCACCGCGAGGTCCACCCCGTACTCCTGCAGGAAGTGGTCGTGCAGGGACCGCAGGTGGCCCACCAGGGTCGTCGTGGCCTCGGAGTCCGGGCCGCCCTCGGGGACCACCTGGATGACGGCGGTGTCGCCGTCCTCGTTGGGCGTGGCCAGCGGCACCGAGGCGACACCCGCCACCCCGGCCACCTCCGCGGCGATGGCGTCCACCAGACCGACGGGGTCCGTGCTCTGGATCACCGACCCCGTCATGACGAGCGGACCGTTGTACCCGGGGCCGAAGTGCTCGGCGACCAGGTCGTACGTGATCCGGGCCGGCGCGTCCTCCTCGAGCGAGCCCGCGTCGGGCAGGGCGAGCCGCAGCCCGGCGACGGGGATCGCGGCGGCACCGAGCGCGGCGACGACGACGGCGACCGTGACGACCGGCCGGCGCGTCACCGTGCGGACCCACCGGAGCGCGGTCCCGGCCGGCACCGGCTCACCTCCCTCGCGCTCCTGCTCGTCGTCGGCCGCGTCCTCCTCCTCGTGGTCCGACGCCGCCCCGGGCCGGTACCGTCTCGGCGCCACGCGCCAGCCCGCGAACCCGAGCAGCGCCGGGGTGAGCGTGGTGGAGACGATCACCGCGATGCCGACCGCCAGCGCCGCCGCCACGCCCATCGTGGTGAGGAACGGGATGCCCGCGACGCTGAGCCCGAGCAGCGCGATGACCACGGTCGTCGCGGCGAACACGACCGCAGAACCGGCCGTGGCGACCGCGCGCGAGGCCGACTCCTCGGGGTCGAGGCCGTGCTTCAGCTGGTCCTGGTGCCGCGACAGGATGAACAGCGCGTAGTCGATCCCGACCGCGAGGCCGAGCATCAGCGCCAGCAGCGGTGTGGTCGACGTGACCGTGTGCGACCGGGTGCCGAGGAACACGATCGCGAGCGACGCACCCGCGCCGATCAACGCCGTGACCAGCGGCATGCCCGCGGCCGCGAACGACGCGAAGGTGAGCAGCAGCACCCCGAACGCGACGGCGATCCCGACGAGCTCCGTCGCGCTGATGCCCGCGGCGCTCTGCGCGAAGAGCTGGCCCCCGACCGCGACCTGCGACCCGTCCGGCAGGGAGTCCTGGAGCGACGCGCCCGCGTCCTGGAGCGCCTGCGACGTCTCCGGCAGGACGGAGGTCGTGCCCACCGACAGCTGGACGGGCACGAGGACGGCCGAGTGGTCGGTGGCGATGTTCGGGCTCGAGGGCGAGGCGTAGGGCGACGTCGCTCCCGACACCTGCGGGATCGCGGCGATCGCGGTGACGGCCGCCTCCACCGCCGACTGGAAGCCCGCCGTCGTCACGTCGCCGCCCTCGGGGGCGACCGCGATCAGCTGCGCGGACGTCCCGCTGAACTGCGGGAACGTGCGGGCCAGGGCGTCGAGGGCGTCCTGCGACTCGGTGCCCGGGATGCGGTAGGTGTTGTCGGTGCCGGTCCCCAGCAGCCCCGCGACAGCGACGAGCAGCACGAGCGCGGCGATCCACAGCGCCAGGACGAGCCTGCGGGCGCGGAAGGCCCACCGGCCGAGCATGGAGAGCGCGGAGGACATCGGAGAACCACTTCGCTCCAGCACCGGTCGGGCTGCCGGCGGCGGTGCCTGCCAACGTAGGCCCGTGGACATAACGGACACAAGGCGCGGTCCCGTCCGGCTGCCGGAGCGCGCCCGCTCGAGCGGGCGGTCCCCTCGTCGGTCGATCCCGCCCCCGCGAACCCGGTGCGCCCGCGCCGCGGATGCGGTCTGATCGTGTCGAGCGGTCGCGCGGTGCGGCCGCGATGCCGACCCAGGAGGACCCGATGGCGACGATCGTCTCCACCCTGTTCAGCTCGCTCGACGGCGTCGTCGAGATCGACCCCGCGTGGCACTTCCCCTACTTCGACGACCACATGGGTGCTGCCGTCGGCGAGGACTACGAGGACATGGACGTGCTGCTCATCGGGCGCGTGACGTACGACAGCTTCGCGGGCGCGTGGCCGGACCGCGAGACCGCCGGCGGCGTGGACGCGACGTTCGCGACCCAGCTCGGCGACACCCGCAAGCTCGTCGCCACCCGCGGGACGCAGGACCTCGGCTGGCGCAACGCCGAGGCCCTCCGTGGGGACCTGGTCGAGGCGGTGACGGCGCTCAAGGCGGAGCCGGGCATCGGCAAGATCCTCGTGCCGGGATCGATCTCCGTGGTGCGCCAGCTGCTCGCCGCGGGCCTGCTCGACGAGCTGCGCCTGCTGGTGCACCCCGTCGCGGCCCGCCGCGGGGAGCGGCTCTTCGACGAGGGCGAGCCCATCTACCCGCTGCGGCTGCTCCGCTCCGACATCTTCCCGACCGGCGTCGTGCGCCTGATCTACGCGCCGAGCGAGCTGCCCAGCGCCGCCACCTATGACGACGTCACCGACAAGGTGCCCGGCGCCGACTCGTGACCGTCAGCTGGCCGCAGGCCCTCGCGTGGCGGCTGCGGCGCCAGCTGCTGGACCCCGCCGGGGACGTGTCGGCCGCCGACGTGGTGCGCACCCTCGGCGCGGTCGCCGCCCAGCCCGACGGCGCCGCCGAGCTCGCGGTCGGCGCCCGTCGCCGGCGGTCGCGGCCGGGGGACGTGGCGCGCGCCCTCGCCGACGGCGAGCTCATCCGGACGTTCGCGTTCCGCGGTGCCACCCACCTGCTGACGCCTGAGGAGGGCGGCGACTACCTCGCGCTGCGTGCCGCGAGCCGGATGTGGGAGCTGCCCAGCTGGCAGAGCTACTACGGCCTCACGCCGGCCGACTGGCCGGACCTCCGCGAGGCCGTCCGGGACGCCCTCGCCGACGGTCCGCTCACGTACTCCGAGCTGGCCGAGGCGGTGACCGCCCACGCAGCGTTCCGGCACCTCGCGCCGAGGTTCGCCGACGGCGCGTGGACGCTGCTCAAGCCGCTCGCGTGGCAGGGCGACCTGACCCTCGGCCCGTCCCCGGACGGCGGGACGACGTTCCAGCGCCTGGCGGGCAACCCGCGCTGGCCCGGGCTGCCCGACCTGGACGAGGCCGGCACCCGTGCGGTCGTGGCGTACTTCCGGACCTACGGACCCGCGACCCCCAGCCACGTCCAGTACTGGCTCGGCGAGGGCCTCGGCGCCGGTCGCAAGCGCATCCGCTCGTGGATCGCGGGGCTCGGTGACCGGCTGGCCCCGGTCGACGTCGACGGCGAGCCCGCGCACGTGCTGCGCGAGGACCTCGACGACCTGCAGGCGACACCGCCGACCACCACCGTCCGGCTGCTCCCCCGCTACGACCAGTGGGTGCTCGGACCGGGCACCGCCGACCAGCACGTGGTGCCCGCCGCCGGCCGCGCCGCCATCAGCCGCGGCGCGAACCCCCTGGTCGTCGGCGGCGTCGTGGCCGGGACCTGGTCGTCGACGGGCGACGACCTGACCGTCGACTGGTTCCCCGGCGCACCGGTCGCCGAGCCCGGGGCCCTCGAGCACGAGCTCCAGGCGCTCTCGACGACGCTGGGCCGCGACCTGCGCCGGACCCGCTGAGCCGGGCCTTTCGTCACGCCCGAGGGCCGGACGGGGGCGGGACCATGGAGGGGAGCACCACAGAGGAGACCGACATGCGCACCACGTACCCCGAGGGCTGGCTCCGCCTGACCAAGAACGACCGGCGGCAGCACTTCTTCTCCGACGGGATGAGCCTGTGCGGGCGGTTCGTCACACCGACCACCCGGTTCCCCGAGGACGACGGGCCCGACCGCGGTGAGTGCCCGATCTGCCGGGACATCTTCGACACCGACCGGGGCACCACCCGGTACTGACCGTCGGGTCGTCGCCCGCCGCGACGACGAGTGCCCGGGACGTCGGTCACGCGGCAGCGATCGTCGTGACCTTGCCGCGCCCGCCGCGGAACTTCAGCGCACCGTCCTCGACGAACAGCACACCGCCCGTGGAGGCGGTCGCGGGCGGCGTGCTGCTGCGCAAGAAGAGGCCACCGTCGGTGCCGACCTGGTTGGGCGCCCGCCGGTAGAGCTGCGTGTCACGTGCGGCGGCGCCGGTGCCCCACTGCATCGTCCCGTCGACGAGGGTCACGAACCGTCGCTGCGGGTCCCCGACGACCTCGGCCTGGTAGGCACGGGTGGTCGCGTCCGGGCCCGACACGAGCACGCCCTGCCCGCCGGTGGCGAGCGGCGCGACGGTGACGCCCACGCCCCCGTTCTGCACCACCTTCAGCCCGGCTCCCGTGCCTCGCCCTCCCCCGACGGTCACCAGGCCGGTCCCCCGGTCGACGCCGAAGGGCGAGTCCACATAGGCGCCCGCGTTGTAGCGGCACAGCTCGAAGTTCACGAGCCCCTCGGACGCGCGCAGCGCCCACCGCGGCTCGCGTGCGCTGCCCACGCGAGTCGCCCAGACGATGTCCCGGTTGTGGTTGTCCGAGCCGACGACCCGGAGCTGCTCGCCGCGTTCGCTCACCTGGACCTCGAAGTCGGCCTGGTTGGTGCGGATCGCGGTCTTGTCCGTGCCGATCTTGCCGGTCAGCGGGTCCACGAACTTGATCTCGAAGCGCGTCTGCAGCGACCCGCGCGCGTCCGGGACCTCGAAGCCGATGTGCCCGTGCTGCAGGTTCTTCGCGAGGCTCGACGGGTCGTCGTTGTTGAGGAAGTGCGCACCGATCCAGGCGACCGACTGCGGTGTCGTGGGATGCCCGTCGACCCACGTGTAGTCGCCGTCCGGGTAGTGCGGCGTCGGCCAGGCGCCCCGGTACGTCAGCATGCCCTTGGCGCGCGCGTCCAGGAGCTCGACGCGGATCGACTCGCCGTAGTGGTTGAAGTGCGGCTGGAACGCCTCCAGCACCAGCCGTCCCGTGGAGTCGAAGATCCCCGGGCCACCGTTCGTGCCGCCCGCGGGCGACGACCGCACGAGCAGCGTGCTCGGGTTGGCCAGGCTCCCGATCGTGACGTCGTCGTCGATGAGCTGCGCCGTGGGCAGCCGCCCAGGCGCCGGTGCAGCCGCGGCCCCGGACTCCGCGCTCACGGCGGCAGCAGTGGCCGTGAGCGCGACAGCTCCGGCACGGAACGCCGCCCGCCGCGTCAGTCCGCGTGGTGGCGACACCGGCCGGTCCGGCTCCGCGGGCACGGCGTCCGGCTCCGGAGCGACCGGGTCGGCGAACGGCAGATCGAGATGCACGTCGCCGGCGTCCCCCGGCAGCCTGAACGAGTGGCGCACGCCCGGCGCGCCGTCGAGCTCGAGCGTCAGCGTGTAGGACCAGTGCCGGACCGCTCGGCCGGCGCCGTCGGTGAACCCGGGCTGGTCCGTCGTCGCGAGACGGATCGTGGCGGCACCCTCGGCGTCCAGGGCGACGGCCGCCGGCCGCGGACGGACCACGGTCCCGGTCGCGTCCCAGACGCGGCTCCGTGAGGACTCGACCGTGACGCGCCCGGTCCATGGCGACCCGAGGTCGTCCACGAACGGGCCGACGTGCACTGCGGCGGTACGGATCTCGATCGGCACCATGGAGAGCCCCCTCGGGTCGCGCGCGCGAGATCTCAGGATGAAGCCCGGTCCGCGAGCGAGGGAATGCGCCAGAGGCACGTCGTGACGTCCGATTCGTCACACCTGCGGCGGCCCTGCACGTCGAGAGCGGCGCGCTCGAGGTCGATGTCTCCGGCCAGCCTGGCAACCTCGCCCCGGATCGTCAGCGTCGGCGTCCCTCCCGTTGGGCGGGTCAGCACGGACGCGGCGCCTCGCGCCGGGATCTGGTGCGGCGCAGACGGCGCGGTGCGCGGCGACTCCCTGAGCCGTCCTCCCCGACGAAAAATGCCCCCGGCCGCGTCTCCGCAGTTCAGGGGCACTTTCGTCGCTGTCTCAACGAGTGTCCGGAGGGGGACTTGAACCCCCACGCCCGTTAGGGCACTAGCACCTCAAGCTAGCGCGTCTGCCATTCCGCCACCCGGACAGGTGGACCGCAGGGCACCCGTAGGCGCCCTCAGGTGCGGCAGAAAAGATAGCACGGCGTTGCGGGCGGGCATGCATCGGCCCCCCGAGGCAGACTGGCCGCAGACGCCGTGACCAGGCGCCATCGACGTGACTCAGGGAGCCACATGTCCGACGCCAGCAGCTCGACCGGACGGGGTCCGTCCGGCCCCGCCGCACGCAAGGTCGCGGGTGCGCGGCGCAACCCGAGCGTCTACGGCGTCGAATACACCGCCCCGCGGTGGTTGCGGACCGCGGCCGGCACCTCCTGGCGGCTGCTGGTGGTCATCGCGATGGTGGCGTTGATCTTCTACGTCACCGGGCGCGTGCAGCTGCTGTTCGTGGCGGTGTTCCTGGCGTTCGTGTTCACCGCGGTCCTGCGGCCGGTGGTCGACTTCCTGGCCCGCTGGCTGCCCCGGGGGCTCGCGACCGCCCTGGCGCTCCTCGGCGGCATCGTGTTCTTCCTCGGGCTCCTGACCTACGTCGGGTACTCGATCGCCAACCAGTGGACGGACCTGACCAAGCAGTTCAGCAACGGCATCGGCCAGATCACCGACTTCCTGGAGAACGGGAACCTGCCGTTCACCATCACCAACGACCAGATCGCCCAGTGGATCAGCAACGGGCAGAAGTGGGTGCAGGAGCACGCCGGCGACCTGGCCGGGCAGGCGGCGGCCGGTGCGGGCTCGGTGGTCGAGGTGTTCACCGCCCTCGCCCTGGCGATCTTCTGCACCGTCTTCTTCCTGGCCCGCGGCCGCGAGATGTGGACGTGGTTCCTCAACCAGCTCCCCGCCAGGGTGCGGGACAGCTGGAAGACCGCGGGCGGCGCCGGCTGGTACACGTTCTCCGGCTACACGCGCGGCACCGTGATCATCGCGGTGACGGACGGCGCCCTCGCGTTCATCCTGCTGAGCATCCTGCGCGTCCCGCTGTCGGCGCCGCTCGCCGTGCTGGTGTTCATCGGCGCGTTCATCCCGCTGATCGGTGCTCCGGCGGCCATGGTCGTCGCGATGATCGTCGCCCTGGCCGCGAACGGCCTGCTCTCGGCGGCGATCGTCGGCATCGGCATCGCCCTGATCGGGCAGTTCGAGGGGCACATCCTGCAGCCGCTGGTCATGGGCAAGCAGGTGTCGCTCCACCCGGTGATCATCGCGTTGGCGGTGACCGCGGGGACGCTGACCGCGGGCATCCTCGGTGCGGTCATCGCCGTGCCGCTGGTCGCGGTGTGCTGGGCGATCTTCTCCCGGCTGCGGACGCTCGACCCGCCGATGGACGAGGAGGAGCCGCAGGAGGCGGTCGGCCCGGTCGAGGAGGTCGAGGAGATCGACGACGACGAGACCGTCAAGCAGCCCTGAGGCTCAGCGGAAGTCCCGCGACGCCGTCCGGACCTTCAGCGACATCGCGCTCAGGTGCTCGGCCACCAGGTTGGTCGCCCCGTCCGACCTCTCCAGCCTGCCGCGGACGACGAGGGCGCGTGACGTGCGGGCGACCTTGCGGAACTTCTGCCACAGCCCCGCCGAGCAGATGACGTTGAGCAGCCCGGTCTCGTCCTCGAGCGACAGGAACGTGATCCCGCCCGCCGTCCCCGGCCGCTGGCGGTGGGTGACGACGCCGGCGACCGCCACGCGCCGACCGATCTCGTGCGTATACGCCTGCTCCACCCGCAGGACGCCGGCCGCGTCGAGCCCGTCGCGGACGAACTGCGTCGGGTAGGAGTCGACGGACACGCCCGTGGCCCACACGTCCGCGGTGGCGATCTCGACGTCGCTGAGCCCCGGCAGCATCGGCGCGCTGACCCCCACGGAGACCCCCGGCAGCGTGTCCGGCCCCTCCTGCGCCAGCGCGCCGGCCGCCCAGAGCGCCTCGCGGCGCGTGACGCCGAGGCTGTCCAGCGCCCCCGCGGTGGAGAGCGCCTCGAGCTGGGCGGTCGACAGCTGCACGCGCCGGACCAGCTGCCGCAGGTCCGCGAACGGGCCGTGCGCGCGCCGCTCGTCGACGACCCGCTGCGCGACGTCCTCCCCCACCGACCGCACGGACGACAGCCCCAGCCGCACCGCGAGCGACCGCGCGCCGTCGCCCGTGCGCACTCCCGGCGCGGTGACGGGTCCGGTCCCGCTGGGCGTCGGCACCAGCCGCGGCTCGCCGCCGGGCGGCGTCGGGCCGAGCCGCTCGACCACCGCCAGCACGTCGGACGCCTGGACGTCCGGGCGCAGGACCTCCAGGCCGTGCCGACGGGCGTCAGCGGCCAGGCTCTGCGGCGAGTAGAACCCCATCGGCTGCGCCGCGAGCAGGCCCGCGTAGAACGCCGCCGGGTGGTACACCTTCAGCCACGCGCTGGCGTAGACCAGGAACGCGAACGAGTACGCGTGCGACTCGGGGAAGCCGAAGTCGGCGAACGCCTTGAGCTTGTCGAAGATCTCCGCCCCGGTCTTCTCGTCGATCCCGTGGCCGGCCATGCCCGACATCAGCCGGCCCCGCATCGCCTCCATGCGCTCGGTCGACCGCTTGGAGCCCATCGCCCGGCGCAGCTGGTCGGCCTCCGCCGGCGTGAAGTCGGCGACGTCGATGGCCATCTGCATGAGCTGCTCCTGGAACAGCGGCACGCCCTTGGTCTTGGCCAGCGACTTCTCCAGCAGCGGGTGCAGGTACGTCACCGGCTGACGACCGTGCGCGCGCTCGATGTACGGGTGCACCGAGCCTCCTTGGATGGGACCGGGCCGGATGAGCGCGACCTCGATGACGATGTCGTAGAACGTCCTCGGCTGCAGGCGCGGCAGGGTGCCCATCTGCGCGCGCGACTCCACCTGGAACACCCCGACCGTGTCCGCGGCGCTGAGCAGGTCGTACACCCGCGGGTCCTCGGCGGGCAGCCCGTGCAGGTCCAGCTCCTGCCCCTCGTGGTCGCGCACGAACCCGAACCCGATGCGCAGCGCGGTGAGCATGCCCAGGCCGAGCAGGTCGAACTTCACCAGTCCCGCGTCCGCGCAGTCCTCCTTGTCCCACTGCAGCACCGTGCGCCCCGGCATCCGCGCCCACTCCACCGGGCACACCTCGATGACCGGCCGGTCGCACATGACCATGCCGCCCGAGTGGATGCCGAGGTGCCGCGGCAGCCGCAGGAACCGGTCCGCCAGGTCGATGACCTGCTCGGGGATCTCGTCGAGGTCGCTGGCCGACGGTGGCCGGACCGCGGGGACCACGTCGTGCCCGTCGGCCGTGGCGAGGCCCGGCGTGTCCACCCCCTTCGGCGCGCGCAGGACCGACGGCGGCTCCCACGTGTTGCCCCACATCGAGGCCTGCGTGCGCCGCCGGTCCTCGCGCGCCGTGGTGAGCAGTGGACCGATGTGGCCGGTGTGCGGGCGAGCCTTCCGACCCGGCCCGGCGGACGGCTTCTCGGGCGGCGGCGCCGGCGCGGTCGAGCGCAGGCTCCCCCACCGCTCGATCGACTGCGCCCACGCGTCCTGCTGTCCCGCGTCGTAGCCGAGCGCCCGCGCCGCGTCCCGGACCGCCGACCGCGGCCGGTAGGAGATCACGTTGGCCACCTGCGCGGCATGTGTACGTCCGTGCTTCTCGTAGACGTACTGGATGACCTCCTCGCGCCGCGCGGACTCGATGTCGACGTCGATGTCCGGCGGCCCGTCGCGCTCGGGGGCCAGGAAGCGCTCGAACAGCAGCCCGTGCCGCACGGCGTCGACCGCGGTGACCCGCAGCGCGTAGCAGACCGCGGAGTTGGCGGCCGAGCCGCGGCCCTGCGCCATGATCCCGTTGCGCCGGCAGAAGTCGACCAGGTCGTAGACCACGAGGAAGTACCCCGGGAACCCGAGGTCCTCGATGACCCGCAGCTCGTGCTCCAGCTGCGCGTACGCGCCGGGGACCTTCTCCTGCTCCGGCGGCCCGTACAGCTCGAGCGCGCCGCGGCGGACCAGCTCGCGCAGCCACGTCGCCTCCGTGTGGCCCGCCGGCACCGGGTAGGGCGGCAGCTGCGGCGCGACGAGCGACAGGTCGAACGCGCACTCGGCCGCCAGGTCCGCCGCCGTCACCACGGCGGACGGGTGTCGGCGGTGCAGCGCGAGCATCTCGGTGGCCGACCGCAGGTGCGCCATCGGCCCGCCCGGCAGCCAGCCGTCCAGGTCCTCCAGCGAGGACCGGGCGCGGACCGCGGCGAGCGCGGCGGCCAGGTCGGCGTCGCGCGGGGTGGCGTAGTGCACGTTGCCGGTGGCGACGAGCGGGAGGCCGGCGTCGGCGGCCAGGTGCGCGAGCGCGTCGGCGCGGTCCGAGTCGTACGGGTCCCCCGCCGCGGTGACCTCGACCGCCACGTTGTCGCGCCCGAACAGCGCGACGAGCCGGTCGAGCTCGGTCCGCGCGGCCGCGATCCCCGTCGCGCTCACGCCCGCCACGCCCGACGGGTCCCCACCCGCGAGCGCGCGCCGCACGGACCCCTTGCGGCACCCCGTGAGCACGAGCCACTGCCCGGCGGCGGTCGCGGCGAGCTCGTCGAGCCGGTAGTCGGCGGCGCCCTTCTGGCCGGTCCGCAGGTGCGCCTCCGCGATCGCGCGGGACAGGGCGCGGTAGCCGTCCGGGCCGCGCGCGAGCACGAGCAGGTGCGACGCCCGGGGGTCGGGGATGCCCGTCGGCAGGTCGAGCACCGGCGGTCCCGGGGTGGTGCGCGCCTTCTCGCGAGGGTGCCGACGACCGTCCGGCGCGGGCAGGTGCAGCTCCGCCCCGAACACCGTCGGCAGCCCGACCGCCTTGGCCGCCTGCGCGAACCGCACCACGCCGTAGAGCCCGTCGTGGTCGGTGAGCCCGAGCGCGCGCAGCCCGAGCCGCGACGCCTCCGCCGCGAGCTCCTCCGGCTGGCTGGCGCCGTCGAGGAAGCTGAAGGCTGAGTGGGCGTGCAGCTCGGCGTAGCGCGGCGGGAAGCTCTCAGTCATAGGTCGCCTCGCACGTCCACCCGCCCGCCGTGCACGCCAGGAGCACCGCGCGGCCGTCGTCGAACGTCACCTGCAGGTGCGCCCGGAGACCCGGGCGGTCGTCGGCGGCGGCCCACCAGCGCTCGCTGAGCAGCCACGGCCCGGCCCAGCCGACGACCGCGCGCGACCCGTCGGCCGCGGACCGCACCCACGCCGGCTCGCCGCGCATCCCGCTGCGCACGTCGAGCACCACCGGCACGCCCGCCGCGTCCCGCACGTCCACCGGCTCGGGCGGGTCCAGCACCGTCGCCGGCGCAGGGTCGGGCAGCCGCCCCGGCCACGGCCGGTCGACCGGGCGCGCCGGCTCGGTCTGCTCGCCCCACGGCCGCAGGTGCACCTGGTCCCGCACGTCACGCCCGCCCTGCAGGGTGGCCACGAGGATCCCCGCCCCGCCGACGATCCCCTGCACCCGGTCCAGCGCCCGGTGCGCCCGCAGGTCGCCGCCGGACGGCCCGCCCCACAGCCGGCCCTGCTCGGCGCCGGCCGGCGCGACGTCGAGGGCGGTCACCGACAGGTGGACCAGCGTGACCACCCGCGAGTCCTCGTCGTGCCACTGGTCGGCGGGCAGGTCGTCGTGCGCCCACGGGTCCCGGCCCGACGCGACCGCGTCACGGGCGGTCCGCGTGCGGGCGCGGGCCGCGGGGTCGTCGGCCGCCCGTGCCCGGGCCGTCTCGACCGCGCTCGTCGCCAGCCAGCCCTCCAGCTGCCAGCGGATCCGGTCGGTGATCCGCGCCGGCGTCAGGCCGCCCCAGCCGCCCAGGTCGGTGCGCCAGGTGCGCACCAGGTCGGCGCCCTCGTCGGTGCGCGCGGCGATCTGCAGCCGCCCGCAGGTCACGGAGTGCTGCACGAGCAGCGCGTGCAGCTCCTCGGCCAGCCGCCGCCCGGCGAACGTCGCGGAGTCGACCCGGTCGAGCGGCGGGTCGAGGTCGGTGGCCACCTCCAGGTCGGCCTCCGGCCGGCGACGCGCGGGCGGCCGCTCGTCGTCGCCGCGCGCGAGCATCTGCGCCCACGCGCCCAGCCGCCCGAAGCGCGCGTGCACGTCGGTGGGCGGCAGCGCGGCGAGCTGCCCGAGCGTGCGCAGCCCCAGGCGGTGCAGCAGGTCGACCAGCTGGGCCACCGCGGAGGCCGCCTCGTCCGTGACCGCCGCGTGCACCAGCTCGCTCACCCCGCGCGGGGCCAGGTACGCCGCCGACGCCCCGGGCGGCACCACCGCACCGGTCCGCGTCGCCAGCACGGCGGCCAGCAGCCCGTCCGCCGTGCCCACCGCGCACTCGTGCCCCGACCCGGCGGCGACCGCGTCGATGAGCTTCTCCGCGAGGGCGTCCTCGGAGCCGTGGTACCGGCTGGCCCCGCCCGCGGGCAGCAGCAGCATCCCGGCGCGGACCACCTCGATGCCCGCCACCACCGTCTCCGCCGCGGCGGCGACGGGCTCGAACATCCGCACGTCGCGCGCGTCGTCCGCCGCCAGCAGCACCAGCTCGGGACAGACCCCCTGCGCCTGCCGGCGGCGCATCCCCCGGCGCACGCCCTCCGCCCGCGCGAGGGCGGAGACGGCGGTGAGCTGGCGACCGTCGTGCACGGCGGTCGGCTGGTGCGGCGGCACCTCCTCGGACGTCGCCGCGGCCACCACCGGCCAGTCCGGGACCCACAGGACGGTCGTGCGCGTGCTCATCCGACGAGCCTCAGCCCGGCGGTCGGGGCGGCCGCCTGCACGACCACGGGAGCGGTCGAGCCGATCGGCAGGGTCAGGTCGAGCGCGCGCGGCACGGCGGCGCTCCCCCGCCCGGTGCGCACCAGCCGGATCTCGTGCGTGCGCAGGCGTCCCTCGCCCGCGTCGATCCCCGTCCACCGGCCCGACTCGACCGTGAGCACCACGCCGGCGCCGGGCCAGTCGCGCGTCGACAGCAGCACGGACCCGCGGTCCCGGGCGCGCGCGGACAGCTTGCGGCGCTCCGCGTCGGTCAGCGCCACCTCCGGCCCGACGACCACCACGTCGACCCCGTCGAGCAGCGCCGCGACCACGGTCGGCGCCTCGAGGCCGGGCCGCGGCACCACGGCCAGCCGGTCGAGCGCCACCCCGGCCTGGGCGGCCGCGAGCAGGCCGACGGTCGGCTGGCCGACGACCGCCGCCCACGCCCCGCCGGCGCAGGCGTGCGCGAGCATGGCGAGCACCAGCGACGTCGACCCCGTGACCACGGTGGTCCCGCCGCGGCGCAGCCCCTCGGGCAGGATCGGCACCAGCGGGGGCGGCACCGCCATGGCCGGCCGCTCGCTGGTGATGATCCCCGTGGAGGGCTGCTCGGGCGGGCTGGGTGGAAGGTCCGGGACCAGCGCGACGAGAGGCGGCGCGACGGGCACCGGGACGGCGACCGCCTCGAGCGGCAGAACGCTGCGCGCCCCGGTGCGCTGCTCGGCACGGGCGAGGGCGGCCCGCGCGAGCATGACCCGGTCCTCGCGCGACATGGCGTCGACGGACATGCGGACCTCCTCTCGATCGGCCGATGAGAGGGTGCTCTCGAGACCTTCATCGAACATCTGTTCGAAGTATCTCAGTACACGCTGACATCCCCGACGGTGTCAATCCGCGGCGTGCCCACGGCGCGACGTCGCAGGTCTCGGCTAGGTTTCTGGTCGCCCGGCAGCGTGGCCGGCGTGGGCACGTCACCAGGAGGCACGTCATGGGAGTCGTCGTCGGGATCTACCGCCTCGCGCTGGCGGCGATCACGTTCCTCGCCCTCTTCTGGGCGCCCAGCACCGGGGTGACGTTCGACATCGAGGACTACGTCTACTTCACCAACCAGTCGAACCTGCTGCTGGCCGTGGTCATGCTCTGGGGCGGCCTCACGGTGCTCGCCCGGCGCGTGGAGCCGCCGCCGTGGCTGTTCGGCGCGGTGACCCTCTTCATCCTCATCACCGGGCTCGTCTCGTACTTCATCCTCGACCCCGCGCCGCCTGGCGAGGAGGTCGTCGCGCTCGGCCTCACGCACGACCAGCTGGTGCACCGCCTGACGCCGATCGCGGCGTTCGTGCACTACCTGCTGATGGTCCCGCACCGCCGCCTGCGCATCCGCAACGCGGCGTACTGGCTGCTCTACCCGGTGGCGTACTGCGCGTTCACCACCGTCCGCGGGGTGCTGAGCCCCGGCAGCGCCTACCCGTACGGCTTCATCGACGTCTCGGAGCTGGGCTACGGCGGCCTGCTGCTCAACGTGGTCATCTACGGCATCGGCTTCTTCGTCCTCGGCCTCGCGCTCGTCGGCATCGACCGCCTCCTGCCCGCGCAGCCGATCATCGGCCGCCGCGTCCCCGAGCCGACCCCGCGCGCGCCGCTGGTCCCCGCGGAATGATGACGCCATGGCCGTGAACCTCACCCGTCCCGTCGCCCCCGACCCCTACGCCCTGCTCCCGTCGGTGCCCGCCTTCACGCTGACCAGCGAGGACTTCCGGCACGGCGAGCGGCTGCCCGACGTCCACACCAACACCGACGCCGGCCGCAACGTCTCGCCGCAGCTCTCCTGGGAGGGGTTCCCCGCGGGCACGCGGTCCTTCCTGGTCAGCTGCTTCGACCCGGACGCCCCCGGCCCCGCCGGCTGGTGGCACTGGACGGTGGTCGACGTCCCGACGACGACCACCTCTTTGGCCAGGGGGGCCGACCTGCCCGCCGGGGCGTTCGCCCTGCGCGGCGACGACGGCGAGGCCCGCTACCGCGGCGCCGCTCCCCCGCCCGGCGACCAGGTGCACCGCTACTTCTTCGTCGTGCACGCCCTCGACGTGCCGTCCCTCGGGGTCGGGCCGGACACGATGCCGGGCGCCGCGAACACCGCCGTGGTCTTCCACGCGCTCGCGCGCGCGGTCCTGGTCGGGACCTACCAGCGGTGACGCTCGGCACGCTGACCTGGGTGCGCGCGCTCGACTTCCCGGAGCTGCTCGCGCCGTCCACCAGGACGGCGATCGAGGCGTGGGTCGCGGTCGACCCGGCGGTCGCCGACGCTGTCCTGGTCACCGAGATCGACCCCGGCCTCGCCGACACCGCGGCCCTCACCGAGGCCTACGCGCTCCCGCCGGCAGCGTCGGCCAACTGCGTGCTGGTCGCCGGCCGCCGCGAGGGCGAGGAACGCGTCGCCGCGGCAGTGGTCCGCGCCACCACGCGCGCCGACGTCAACAACGCCGTCAAGCGGCTGCTCGACGTGCGCAAGGCCTCGTTCCTGCCGATGGACCGCGCCGTCGAGGAGTCCGGCATGGAGTACGGCGGCATCACGCCGCTCGGCCTGCCGGGGCGCTACCGCGTGCTCGTCGACGCCCGCATCGCGACGGACGACCCCGACACCGGACCCACGGTGATCATCGGCAGCGGGGTGCGCCGGTCGAAGCTCGCCCTGCCCGGCGCCCTCCTCGCGCGCGCACCGGGCGTCGAGGTCGTCGACGGCCTCGCGCTCGGCTGACCCCGGACCGGACGCGTCAGGACGTCACCCGCGTCGCCCAGAACGCCACCGCCGCGGCGGCCGCGACGTTGAGCGAGTCCACCCCGCCGGCCATCGGGATCCGCACCACACGGTCGCAGGCGGCGATCGTCTGGGCCTTGAGCCCGTGCCCCTCGGCGCCCAGCACGAGAGCCAGCCGGGCGGGCGGGTCCGCCACCAGCTCGTCGAGCGTGATCGCGTCGTCCGACAGCGCGAGCGCCGAGGTGACGAACCCGGCCTCGCGGAGCGCGGCGACGCCCTCGGGCCACGGGTCGATGCGGGTCCACGGTACCTGGAACACGGTCCCCATCGAGACGCGCACCGAGCGCCGGTACAGCGGGTCGGCGCAGCGGGGCGTGACGAGCACCGCGTCGACGCCGAGCGCCGCGGCGGACCGGAAGGCCGCGCCGACGTTGGTGTGGTCGACGATGTCCTCGAGCACCGCGACCCGCCGCGCGCCGGCGAGCAGCGACGCCACCGGCTCCAGGGCCGGCCGGTGCATGGCGGCCAGCGCCCCGCGGTGCACGTGGAAGCCCGTGATGGCCTCGAGCACGGGCTCCTCGGCGACGTAGACCGGGACCTCGACGTCGTCGGCGGGCAGGCCGGCCAGCAGCCGCTCGAGGTCGGGCAGCCAGCGCGGCGACAGCAGGATCGAGCGCGGACGGTGGCCGGCGGCGAGCGCGCGGCCGAGCACGGTCGAGCTCTCGGCGATGTAGAGGCCCTTGGCTGGCTCCTGCCGCGAGCGCAGCGCGACGTCGGTCAGCGAGACGTAGTCGGCGAGGCGCTCGTCGGCGGGGTCGGTGACGGGCTGCAGGGAGGCGACGGGCACGCGCTCATCCTTCCAGCCGGACGACGACCTCCCCGTCGCGCTCGAGCGGGAACGGGGTCCCGTCGACCGAGTAGGTCCCGAGGAACCCGCTCACCGGCACGCGGCCCGACGACGACGTCCGCAGCCTCGTCGGCGCCAGCCACCACTCGTCCTTGACCAGCCGCCGCAGGGCGTCGTACGCGGGCTTGGGGGTGCCGTCGGTCCGCACCAGGCCCGCCGGCGCACCGAGCCACGCGCCCTCGTCGGTGATCCCCCAGTACGTCGCCGCCTGCACCGCGGGGTGCGCGAGCAGCGTGCGGTAGTGCCGCTCGAGCTCGTCGGCCTGCCGCGCCTCGCCCTCGGGGGTCGAGGGCCACGCGGGCACCTGGTAGTCGTTGAGGTCCACGACGTGCGCCGGCATGAGGTCGCCGGACAGCAGCGTGGTCTCGGTGAGGTGCAGCGGCAGCCCGAAGCGCGCGAAGCGGTCGAGGATCCGCTGCGTCTTCTCCTCGCCCCAGTAGCCCTGGTGCATGTGGCTCTGCAGGCCGATCGCGTCGACCGGGATGCCGGCCTCGAGCACGCCCTCGATCAGACACTCGTACGCGGTGGACATGTCGAAGTCGTTGAGCAGGAGCGTGGCCGACGGGTTGGTCTGGCGGGCGGCGTCGAACGCCAGGCGGATGGTCGGGATCCGACCGCGCTCCCAGGCCAGCCGCGTCAGCCCGTTCGGCTCCTTGTCGAACACCGGCATGATCACGACCTCGTTGATCACGTCCCAGGTGTCGATCAAGCCGGCGAAGTCGGCGACCTCGCGGCGGATCCGGGCGTCCTGCGCCTCGGCGACCTGGTCGGTCGTGAGGTCGAGCAGCCACGGTGCGCCGACGGTGTGCCAGGCGAGCGGGTGGCCCTTGACGACGACGCCGCGGTCCACGAACCACCGCGCGGCCGCGAGCAGGCGCGCGGTGTCGGGGTGCCCGCGGACCGGCTCGAACCCGCCCCAGTAGAACGGCAGCGTCGCAGCGTTGAACACGTCGAACCACAGGTCGGCCAGCGCGGCCGCGGAGCCGACGGAGGCGCCGCCGAACGCGGAGGGCTCGGCCTGCTCCCCGCCCGCGAGCGCGACGAAGTCGAACCCGATGTTGCCGAACAGGAACGCGTGCCGCTCCTGCGCGACGACCACCTCGGTGTCGGCGAGCGGGCGGCCGTCGGGGCCGAGGACGGTGACGACGGCGTCGGCGCGCCGGTGGCTCAGCGTGGGCATGACGCCCAGCCTGCCACGGTGGAAAACGTTATCGATCCGCCGCCACGCCGAGGTCGAGCCGCGCGGCCAGGAGGTCGGGCCGGCGCAGCGCGCGCCCCCCGGCCACCGCCGCCACCGCGCCGACCAGCGCGACCAGGGGCACCACGAGGAAGGCCCGGTGCGTGCCGAACTCGTCCGCGAGCGCGCCCAGGGCGAACGGCGCCACACCGACCGCCAGGCTGCCGACGAAGGTGACGCGACCCTGCGTGGCATCGGCCCGACCCGGCGCCGTGGCCAGCAGGAGCGCGACCGACAGCGGGTACTGGGCGCCGTAGCCGAAGCCGGCGACCACCAGCCCGACCATCGCCGCCGCCGGCGCGGTCGCGGTCCACAGGATCGCCCACCCGCCGATCGCCACGACGAACGCGGCCGCGAGCAGCAGGGCCGGCGCCACCCGCAGGGAGAGCGGGCCGACCACGAACCGGACCGCGGACATGCCCGCCACCAGCCCGGCGGTCGCGGCGGCGGCGAGACCGGCACCGGCACCGGTCTGCTCGAGCACGAGGCCGGTGGACCAGTACGTCGTGGCGAACTCGAGCGAGATCCCGGCCACCAGCGTGACGAAGAAGCACCAGGCCGGCAGGCGGCTCCCCGTGCGGACGCGCGGGGCCGCGGACGCCCGCTCACCCGCGGCGCGGGCGGGTGTCATGGCGCCGCCTACCGGGATGCGGGACACGGCAACCGCGGTCGCGATCGCGAGCACCGCCGTGACGAGCACCGCCGGGCGCCACCCCCACCCGACGGCGACGCAGACCCCGACGGCCAGGGGGCCGACCAGCCCGATCGACGACCCGACGCCGTTGCCCTCCGTGACGGCGGCCGACGCCTTGCGGCCGTGCCGCAGCGCGAGACCGGCCTGCGCCGCGCTGACCATGACGTTGCCACCCACCGCCAGCACCACCATCGCCAGCAGGCTCCAGCCGAGCGCGGGCGCCGTCACCAGCCCCGTCGCACCCACGGCGACGAGCGCGCACGCGAGCAGGATCGTGGGCCGTCGGCCGCGGCCCCGCACCAGCCGCGGGGTGGCGAAGGCGGCGAGGATCCCCCCGGCGGCCATCGCCGTGCCGTGCAGCCCGGCCTGCGCGTCGGAGATGCCCAGCTCGTCGGCCAGCAGCGGGACGCTGGGGTTGAAGCTGTAGAGGAGCCATCCCCACACGGCGAAACCGCCGTAGAACGCGATGGTCATCCGGTCGCGCTCGAGGCCGGTGCGCTCGGCGTCGGGGAGGGTCATGGCCCGAGCGTAGGGGTTCGATCAGATCGATTCGACCAGGTCGTCCATGGCCCGCCGGTAGGCCGCCGACCGGGGGTAGTCCGAGTGCCGCGCGGCGACGAACATGTACGCGTCCTCGTCGAACTCGCCGGCCATCCGGTCGATCGGCCGCGCCGGCCGTGGCGGCCCCGCGGGCGGGCGACGGGGCACCAGCGGCGGCTCCGGCCACTCGGGCGGCTGCGGCTCCTCGGCGTTGCGCGGCGGGCCGATCGTGTAGGCGTCGACGGGGAAGCCGGCGAAGTCGGTGCGGCGCCACAGGCTCAGCCAGCGCGGGGCCGCGCGCCCGCCGAGCGAGTCCAGCAGGCTCAGCGGCGGCGGGTCCGTCGGCCGGGCGCGCTTCACGGCCTCCGGCTCCGTCGGCAGGGGCACCCGGCCGTCCTCCACCCAGGGGTCCCGCGCGATCAGGCGCGGCGCGAGGCAGGGGCGCGTGCCGAGCACGCCGGGCCCGAACAGCTCGGGGAAGAACCGTCCGAAGAACGGGCGGAGCTGGGTGCCGTACGTCAGCAGCGCGATGCGGGCGTCCGTCGACGCCGTGATCGTGGCGGAGCCCATCCGCTGCGCGCCGGCGTCCCAGCGGGCGAACAGCGTCGACACCGCGAGGACCGCGCCCATGCTGTGCGCCGAGAGGACGACGCGCTTGGTCGGGTCCTGCAGGCGCGCGCCCACGGGGGCGCCGTCGTCCTTGGCCTCGAGCCAGTCGTCGATGCGCCGCCGCAGCTCGGGCACCACCCGCTCCGAGTAGCACGGCGGCCCGAACGGGTGCGCGGCCCGGGGCAGGAAGCACTGCAGGTCCCACAGGAACCCCCACGGCCGCGCCGCGCCCGCCTGACTACCGGCGACCACGTTCCCCGCCATCACGGCGACGAGGCCGGCGAGCAGCGCCGCCACCACGGTCCGCAACGAGGTGCTGTCGCACGCGATGCGGCAGGTGGGCGGGAAGTCCTGCGCGCGCACGTCCGCGGCGACGGCCACCGCGGTGAGCAGGACGGCGACCAGCGCGGCCCCGAGCAGCGCCGCGAGCGCGCCGACGACGATCTCTGCGCGCTGCACCAGTGCGCCAGCGCGGCGCGCCCCGAGCACCACGTCCTGGCCGACTGCGCTGAGCCCGCCGACGGCCTCGAACTGCCCGCCCGGCCGCACCGGGAGCCGACCGGCGGTCAGACCGCGCACGATCGCCACGCCGGCCGCGATCGCCAGCCCCAGGAGCACCGCCAGCGTCGCGTAGCCCGAGGCGGTGAAGACGGTCGGGACCGCGAGCACGTGGTGCAGCCCGGTGACCGTGGTCTGCGCGCCGCGGGGGGTGGTGAGCGTGTCCCCCGGCGCCGCGCCGGCGACGCAGGCCGTGACGCACGTCGGTGCGGCGGGAGCATCCAGCACGGCGGCCAGGCCGACCACGATCACGCTGCTCATGAGCACGGCCAGACCCGCGGACAGGGCGAGGAAGACCGCCGGCCCGGTGCCCGCCCAGCCGGTGAACGGGCGCTCGACCGCATCCCCGCGGGCGGTGAGCACGACCGTGCAGAGCGCGACCACGAGGGCGCCGCTGACGCACGCCGCGACCACCGCCGCGGGCGTCGACCCGCCGTGCGCCAGCAGCGCCGAGCACAGCGCGGCCAGGGCCGCACCGGCGCCGAGCCACGACCAGGTCCGCCCCGGCACGCCCCGCCGCAGGCCGATGCCGACCACGCACAGGAGCACCAGAAGGCCGACCAGGCCGGTGACCACGGTGTCGGACGCGATCGACGTCGGCGAGAGCCGCCCCGGGTCCGCGCCCGGCAGGTAGTCCCCGGCCCCCGCGAGACCGGCCTGGATCGCGACGAGCAGCACGATCGACGCCCCCAGCAGGATGGGCACCCACGGGAGCCGGAGCAGCGCGGGCGGGGTCGGTGGCGGCGTCGACAGGCGCTGGGACGGCGGGCCGTCGCCGTCGACGTCGGGGTAGCCCGACGTCACCCCGACCACACGGACGGCGACGGCGAGGAGCAGCAGCACGGCCAGCGCGAGCAGCACCCGCCACGGCCACAGGGCCGCCCCGCCGGCCGGCGCCGTCATGCGCTGGTGCGCGAGCAGCGCGGCGACCAGCGCGAGCCCGCCCGCGACGTGCAGGGAGGCGTCCGCGCGGGCGTGCGACGACGTGCGCCAGAAGCCCGTGCGCGCGAGCACCGGGACGTCCCAGGTGTGCGCCTCGGTGCTCGTCGGGGTGGTCGCCCGGGTCACGGACATGCGCTGGTCGAACCGGACGCTGCCGCTCCACGCGAGGAGCACGAGGAGGACGAGCAGCAGCGCGGGGACCACGGCGGCGAGAGCGATCCGCTGCCCGTCGGTCATCCCGGCCATCGAGCGGACCGCGGCCGGCAGGTGGGAGCAGACGAGCCGGGACGTCGTCTCGCGCTGCGCGGTGTGCCCCGCGCTGTCGACGAGGGTCGTGGTCACGGTGCTCGACGGGCCGAAGCACTGCGTGCCGACCACGTCGATCGACGCGACCGCGAAGGTGGCCACCAGCAGCAGGCTGAGCAGCAGGCAGAACAGCCGCACCGCCGCCGCGCCGAAGGGCGGGGCCGACACGTCGACGGCCGGGCGGCCCGCGCCGCGTCGCCGACGCGCGTCCTCGGGCAGCCGTCTCGCCCAGTACGCCGCGTTGGCCACGCCGAAGGGGATGAGGAACGCCCACCCGGCCCGGATCACGGCCTGCCCGACGCCGGCGACGAACCCCAGCCCGGGCAGCGAGCTGGCGCGGGCGAGCGCGCCCCACGAGTACGCCTCGACCCGGCGCCGGTCCGAACCCCCGGCGGCCGTCGGGTCCTTCGTGGTCCAGAAGCTGGCCGCCCGGTCGCCGCTCGCGCGCACGATCTGGTCGGCGTCGACGCCCAGCATCCCCTGCGGCGGCGTGTTGCCGATCCCGTGGATCCGCAGCTCGAGCACCGCGGGATCCGCGGGCGCGACCGGGCGAGGCGACCGTTCCGCAGCCATGGCGTCCCCCCGCAAGCTCGCTGGTGCGCGACATTGCGGACATTACGCCCGTCGGGGTGCCGGTGCGTCAGTCGACAGGCGCCACCGCGGCGGCGAACTGGCTCGCGTACAGCCGGGCGTACGCGCCGTCGGCCGCGAGCAGGTCGTCGTGCGAGCCCTGCTCCACGATCGCGCCGTCCTCCATCACCAGGATCGTGTCGGCGTCGCGGATGGTGGACAGCCGGTGCGCGATGACGAACGAGGTCCGCCCGTGGCGCAGCGCGTTCATCGCCTGCTGCACCAGCACCTCGGTCCGGGTGTCCACGGACGACGTCGCCTCGTCGAGGATGAGGATCGCCGGGTCGGCCAGGAACGCGCGGGCGATGGTGAGCAGCTGCTTCTCCCCCGCCGACACGTTCGAGCCCTCGTCGTCGACCGTCGTCTCGTACCCGTCGGGCAGCGTGCGCACGAAGCGGTCGACGTGGGTCGCCACGGCGGCCTCGACGATCTCGTCCTGCGTCGCGTGCTCCACGCCGTACGCGATGTTCTCGGCGAGCGTGCCGCCGAAGAGCCAGGTGTCCTGGAGGACCATGCCCATCTGCGAGCGCAGCGCGTCGCGGGTCATGTCCCGCACGTCGACGCCGTCGAGGGTGATCCGGCCGCCGTCGACCTCGTAGAACCGCATCAGGAGGTTGACCAGCGTCGTCTTGCCCGCGCCGGTCGGGCCGACGATCGCGATCGTCTGGCCCGGCTCGGCCACGAGGGACAGGTCCCGGATGAGCGGCTTGTCCGGCGAGTAGCTGAACGCGACGTTCTCGAAGGCGACCCGGCCCTGGATGGGCTCGTCCGGTCGCACCGCGTCGACCGGGTCGGGCTCCTGCTCGTCGGCGTCGAGAAGCTCGAACACCCGCTCGACGGACGCCACGCCCGACTGCAGCAGGTTCGCCATGGACGCGATCGTGGTGATCGGCTGCGTGAACTGCCGGCTGTACTGGATGAACGCCTGGACGCTGCCCAGCGTGAGGGCTCCCGACGCCACCTGCAGGCCACCCACGACCGCGACGATCACGTAGTTGAGGTTGGAGACGAAGCCGAGCGCCGGCTGGATGATCCCGGAGATGAACTGCGCCTTGAAGCTCGACTCGTACAGCCGCTCGTTGCGCTCCGCGAACACCTCGGCGGCCTCCCGCTGCCGGCCGAACACGGTGACCAGCGAGTGCCCGGTGTACATCTCCTCGATGTGGGCGTTGAGCTGCCCGGTCACCGCCCACTGCTGCATGAACTGCGGACGCGACCGCTTGGCGATCATCCCCGCGATCCAGATCGACAGCGGGACCGTGATCAGGGCGATGACGGCGAGCAGCGGCGAGATGAAGAACATCATGGCCAGCACGCCGACCACCGTCAGCACCGACGTGATCAGCTGCGAGAGCGTCTGCTGGAGCGTCTGGGCGACGTTGTCGATGTCGTTGGTCACGCGGCTGAGCAGCTCCCCGCGCGGCTGTCCGTCGTGGTACTTCAGCGGCAGCCGGGACAGCTTCGCCTCGACGCGCTGGCGCATCTGGTAGACCACGCGCTGCACGACGACGGCCGTCATGCGGCCCTGCAGCCACCCGAACAGGAACGACCCGAGGTAGATGGCCAGCACCACGAGCAGGATGTTCCGCAGGTGGGTGAAGTCGATGCCGACGCCGGGGATCGCGCCCGACGACTCGACGATGTTGGCCTGCGACGTCTGGCCGCGGGACCGCAGGAACTCGACCGCCTGGGCGTTCGTGGTGCCGGCCGGCAGCTGCTTGCCGATCACCCCGGCGAAGATCACGTTGGTCGCGTTGCCCAGGAGCTTCGGACCGATGACCGCCAGGACGACCGACGCGGTGCCCATCGCGACGATCGCGACCATGGGCCAGCGCTCGCCGCGCATCTCCCCGAGGAAGCGCCGGGCCGAGCCGCGGAAGTTCATCGACTTCTCGCCGGGCATGCCCATGTTCATCATGGGTCCGCCGCCGCCGGGGCCGCGGCGCTGCGGGGGCATCCGCTGGGCGGGTGCCGGACGCTCGTCGGTGCTCATGCCGCCTCCTCCACGCTGACCTGCGAGTACACGATCTCCCGGTACGTCTCCGACGACTCCAGCAGCTCGCTGTGCGTGCCGACGCCGACCACGAGGCCGTCCTCCATCACCACGATGGAGTCGGCGTGCCGGATGGTGGCCACGCGCTGCGCGACGACCAGCACGGTCGCGTCCTGCGTCTCGGGGACGAGGGCCGAGCGCAACGCGGCGTCCGTGGCGTAGTCGAGCGCGGAGAACGAGTCGTCGAAGAGGAAGACCGAGGGCTTGCGGACGAGCGCCCGGGCGATGGCGAGCCGTTGTCTCTGGCCACCCGACACGTTGGTGCCGCCCTGCGAGATCGGGGCGTCCAGCCCCTCGGGCAGCGCCTCGACGAACGACCGGGCCTGCGCCACGTCGAGCGCGTGCCACAGCTCGTCGTCCGACGCCCCCGGCTTGCCGTACTCCAGGTTCGACCGGACGGTGCCGGCGAACAGGTACGGCTTCTGGGGGACGAGCCCGATCTGCGTCCACAGCTGGTCCGGGTCGAGGTCCCGCACGTCGACGCCGTCGAGCCGCACCGACCCGCCGGTCACGTCGAACAGCCGCGGGATGAGGTTGACGAGGGTCGTCTTGCCGGAACCCGTGGAGCCGATGATCGCCGTCGTCCTGCCCGGCTCGGCCACCAGGTCGATGCCGTGCAGCACCGAGCGCTCGGCGCCCGGGTAGCGGAACTCGACGCCGCGCAGCTCGAGCAGGCCGGGCCGGCGGCCCGGCAGCGCGACGGGGGTGCTCGACGGGACGACGGACGTGTCGGTGGTGAGCACCTCGCCGATCCGCTCAGACGAGACGACGGCCCGCGGGACCATCACGAACATCATCGTGGACATCATGACCGCGATGAGGATGTAGGCGATGTACGACAGGAACGCCGTCAGCTGGCCGATCTGCATCTCGCCCGCGTCGACGCGGTACGCACCGAACCAGAGCACCGCCACGCTCGTCGCGTTGAGCACGACCATCACCGACGGGAACATGAGCGCCATGAGCTTGCCGACGCGCAGGGACGTGTCGTAGAGGTCGGTGTTCGCGGCGTCGAACCGCTGGGACTCGCGGCGCTCGCGGACGAACGCCCGGACCACGCGGACGCCGGCGATCTGCTCGCGCAGCACCCGGTTGATCCCGTCGATCCGCTTCTGCATCGACCGGAAGTACGGCACCATCCGCGAGATGATCAGGCCGATGATCAGGCCGAGGACCGGCACCGAGACGAGCAGGATCCCGGAGAGCGCGACGTCCTCCTGCATGGCCATGATCACGCCGCCGACCAGCATGATCGGCGCCATGATCATCATGGTGAAGGTCATCATCGTGACCATCTGCACCTGCTGGACGTCGTTCGTCGTGCGGGTGATCAGCGTCGGTGCCCCGAACTTGGCCACCTCCTGCGCCGAGAACGTCTGCACCTGGCCGAACAGCCGCTTGCGCACGTCGCGGCCGAACGCCATCGCCGTCCGCGAGCCGTAGTAGACGGCGATGATCGCCGCGACGATCTGGACGAAGCTGACCGCGAGCATCACGCCGCCGAGGCGCATGATCTCGGCGGTGTCGCCCGTGACCACGCCGTCGTCGATGATCCGGGCGTTCAGGCTGGGCAGGTAGAGCGTCGCCATCGTCTGGATCAGCTGGAGCACGACGACCGCGATCACCGCACCCTGGTACGGCTTGAGGTGCTCCTTGAGCAGCTTGACCAGCATCACGAGCTCCTGTCGGTCGGGGTGGGGGCGAGGACGCCGTGGAGCAGCAGGTCCACGAGCTGGTCGGGGTCCGGGGGGCCGGTGTCGAGACCGCGGCGGGCGGCCTCGACGGTACGCATGGTCGCGCCGAGGAGCACCGTGTTAAAGAGCTCGATCACGTCGCCGAGGGGCAGGCGCAGCAGGTCGGCGTCGGGCGCCAAGAGCTCGGCGACGGCCGCGGTGACGGCGGCGGTGCCCGCCTGCTGGCGACGACCCCACTGCCGGATGGCGGCCTCGCGGTTCTCGGGGGTCGGCCCGGCGGGCTCCAGCCGCCCGACCTCGTGCAGCAGGCCCATCCAGCGCATCGAGTCGCCGACGTGGGCCTGCGCCTGGGTCATGAGCACGACCAGCTTGTCGCGCAGCGGCAGCGACCGGTCGATCAGGGCGATCTCCGGGACCGCGTCCGCGGGGTCGATCGCGGCGAGCACGGCCTCCCGGATCAGCGTGACCTTGTCGGTGAACACCCGGAACAGCGTGCCCTCGGCCACCCCGGCGGCCTCGGCCAGCTCGCGGGTGGTGACCGCCGCGCCCCGCGCGAGCAGCACGGGCCGGACGGCGAGGAGGATGGCGGCGCGCCGCTCGTCGGGCGGAAGGGGTGCCGCCCGGCCCGCGCGTGCACCGGTGGAGAGATCCATGCGGGCAATCTAACTGAGTGAGCACTCACTCCGAAGCATGTTCACTCTGAGCGAACAGATCGCCCGGACGAGCGAGGCCCGGGCCGCCACCGGTCCGGGCCTCGTCCGGTCACTGCGCCGGCGCGTCCTGCGGCGGCTCGTCCTGCGGCGGCTGCGGGGCCGGCGGCTGCGGCGCGCGCGGGGGGACCGCTCCCCCACCGGGACGCTGGCCCAGCTCGACCGACGGGTCGAACGGCAGGCCGCTCAGCGTGCCCGAGCTGGTCGCGTCCGCGGTCGCGGCGGCCGACTCGCGCCGCGCCTCGGCGAGCGCCTCGGCCGGGTCGGTGAGCGTCGTCGGCGGCAGGTCGTCGCCCAGCGGCGAGGTCCCCGCGGGCCGACCGCCGTCGTCGGGGCTGAACGGCCCCCCGAACCCCTTGGCGAACACGCCGAGCGCGCTGGTCAGCTCGGACGGCAGGAACCACATCTTGTTGGACGGGGTCGCCGCGATCTTCGGCAGGACCTGCAGGTACTGGTAGGCCAGCAGCTTCGGGTCGGCGTCGCCACGGTGCACGGCGTCGAACACCTGCAGGATGGCCCGCGCCTCGCCCTCGGCCGTGAGGATCGCCGCCTGGGCGCCACCCTCGGCCCGCAGGATCGCGGCCTGCTTCTCGCCCTCGGCCGTGAGGATCTGCGACTGCTTGAACCCCTCGGCCGTGAGGATCGCCGCGCGACGGTCGCGCTCGGCGCGCATCTGCTGCTCCATCGAGCCCTTGATGCTGTCCGGCGGGTCGATCGACTTGAGCTCGACGCGGTTCACGCGCACGCCCCAGCGCCCGGTCGCCTCGTCCAGCACGCCGCGCAGCTGCCCGTTGATCTGGTCGCGGCTGGTCAGCGTCTGCTCGAGGTCCATCGACCCGACGACGTTACGGAGGGTCGTGACGGTGAGCTGCTCGATGCCCTGGATGTAGTTGGCGATCTCGTAGACCGCCGACTTGGGCTCCGTGACCTGGAAGTAGATGACGGTGTCGATGCTCACCACGAGGTTGTCGGAGGTGATCACGGGCTGCGGCGGGAACGACACCACCTGCTCGCGCAGGTCGACGCTGGCGCGCGGGCGGTCGACGAACGGGATGAGCAGGTGCAGGCCGGCGTCCAGCGTGCGGGAGTAGCGCCCGAGCCGCTCGACGATGATCGCGACGGCCTGCGGGACGATCTTGACCGCCCGCACCAGCGCGATGACGACGAACAGCAGCACCAGGCCCAGCACGATGTACAGGGCGATCTGCCCAGAGCCCAGTTCCATGGATCCTCCTGTGAGAGATCGATCACGCAGGGGCGAGCTGCCCGTGCGACGTGCTCAGGGGCCGACGACCGGGACGACGACCGCGGTCGCCCCGTCGATCCGCGACACCCGCACCTCGGTGCCGGGCGGGATCGCCTGCGCCGCGTCGGCCCGCGCGCTCCACACCTCGCCGTTGAGCTTCACGCGGCCGCCCTCGACGGTGACCGTCGACACGACCACCGCGTCACGCCCGACCAGGGCGGCGGCGTTGGTCTCGACGAGGGGCATGCGGGCCTTGAGGTGCCGCAGCAGCCACGGCCGCAGCGTCGCCAGGAGGATCACCGAGGTGACCGCGGCGACGATGCACTGCACCCCGACCGGGGCACCGAGCAAGTAGGCGACGGCCCCGGCGATCGCCCCGCCGGCGAACATCGCGAGCACGAGGTCGAGCGAGAGCATCTCGAGGATGCCCAGGGCAAGCGCTGCGCCGATCCACCACAGCCAACCCATCGGGGGTCCACTCCTTCGGTGCGGCAGGCTCCGACGTCGGGACCCGCTGTCCAACCGATACTAGGCGCTCTCTTTGCGAATCTGTGGTGGAAAACTCAGCCCTGAGAGGAAGCCGCCCGGGCGGCCCACCGGCCGCCCGCCTGCTCGACGACGAGGGGCAGGTCGAACGCCCCCGACAGCGTCTCGGCGGTGAGCACCTCGTGGATCGGGCCGGCCGCGAAGGCCCTCCCCTGCCGCAGCAGCAGGAGGTGCGTGAACCCCGGCGGGATCTCCTCGACGTGGTGCGTGACCAGCACGAGCACCGGCGAACGGCGGTCGCCGGCCAGCTCGGCCAGCGCCGCCACGAGCTCCTCACGGCCCCCGAGGTCCAGGCCCGCGGCGGGCTCGTCGAGCAGCAGCAGCTCGGGGTCGGTCATGAGGGACCGGGCGATCTGGACCCGCTTGCGCTCGCCCTCGCTCAGGGTGCCGAACGTCCGGTCGGACAGGTGCGCGACCCCGAACGCGGCCAGCAGGTCCGTGGCCCGCGACTCGTCCAGCGACTCGTACTCCTCGCGCCACCGGCCCGTGACGCCGTACGCGGCCGTGAGGACGACGTCCCGCACCCGTTCGCCCCCCGGGATCCGGTCCGCCAGCGACGCGCTCGACAGGCCGATCCGGGGACGCAGCTCGAACACGTCGACGCGGCCCAGCCGGGAACCCAGCAGGTCGGCCGTCCCGCCGGTCGGGTGCATCCGCCCCGCGGCCACCTGGAGCAGCGTGGTCTTGCCCGCACCGTTGCGGCCGAGCACCACCCACCGCTCGCCCTCGCGGACCGTCCACGTCACCTCGTCGAGGATCGTCGTCGTTCCCCGGCGGATCGTCACGGCCTGCAGGTCGAGCACGTCGGTCATGGGCATGACCCTAACCGTCGAGCCGCACGTCGGGGGCCTGCGACGAGCCGCGTGCCGGTGCGGTCGGTCACGTCTACGGTTGTCCGGTGGACCTGGTCCTGGAGCTCCCCCGATCCGTGCTGCTCGCCCTGTGGCTGGCCGCCGACACGCCCGACCGCGCCGTGCTCGTGGACGCGCTGCAGTCCGACGACGAGCCCCACACCGTGCAGCGCCGGCCGGCCGCGGACGACCCGGTCCGCGACGACGTGGACGAGGAGCCGCTGGGCGCGCTGCTGGACGCGTGCGGCGGGACGCCCCGGGACGTCGCGATCGTGCTGCCCGTGCCGGGCGATCCCGGAGCCACCCCCGCGGTGGTGAGCTCGGCCGCGACCGAGGCGGGCGAGGCGGTCCTGGTCCGCACGCCCGACGCGTGCTTCGTCGCGGTCCCCGTGGTCGAGCGCTTCGGGTCCGCTCTCGAGCCCGGTCACCTGGTGACCTGGGAGGTCTCGGACGTCCCGGACTGGCGGCACGCCGTGCACGCGCGGACCGGGTCGCTGCAGGAGGCCGAGCGTGAGCTGCGGCAGGGGCTCATCGAGGCGACGGAGGCGCTCACGCGGCTGGAGGTGGCCCGGTGGCGTCCCGACGCCGCGCAGACCGTCGCCGCGCTGCGGGACCTCGAGCTGCCGGCGTGGCGCCTGCCCGACGGGCTGGACGGCCGCCGGCTCCGGGTGCTGGCCAGCGCCGCGCGGCTGCGCGCGATCGTTGCGCTGGCGGGGCAGGACGACGGCGCCGCGGTGAGCCTGTGGCAGGCCGACCAGCGGTCCACCGCCCTGCGCGAGGTCGACCGGATGGCCCGCCGCGCGATGGCGGCCGCGTCGTCACAGCTGACCGGCTGACGTCAGGCCGACGCGGCTGGGCTCGTCAGGCCAACGCCCCCCTGTACACCTCGAGCGTGCGCTCGGCGATGGCCTCCCACGTGAAGTGGTCCTCCACCCGCTTGCGGGACGCGACCCCCCACTCGGCGGTCCGGGCGGTGTCGCCCAGCACGTCCGTGAACGCCGCGGCCAGGTCGGCGACGAAGCGGTCCGGGTCCACCGGCGTCCCCGTCCCGTCCTGCAGCTGGTCGATGGGCACCAGCCGCCCCGTGACGCCGTCGTCGATCACCTCCGGGATGCCGCCCGTGGCGGTCCCCACGACAGGCAGGCCGACCGCCATGGCCTCGAGGTTGACGATCCCGAGCGGCTCGTAGATCGACGGGCACGCGAACACGGTGCCGTGCATGAGGACCGCGATGAGCTCGTCGCGCGGCAGCATCTGCTCGATCCACACCACGCCCGAGCGCTTGGTGCGCAGCTGCTCGACCAGACCCGTGACCTCCGCCATGATCGCCGGCGTGTCCGGCGCGCCGGCGCACAGCACCACCTGGACGTCCGGCGGCAGCTGCTCGGCCGCGCGCAGGAAGTACGGCAGGCCCTTCTGCCGGGTGATCCGCCCGACGAACACCACGGACGGCCGCGACGGGTCGATGCCGAGGGCTCGCACGGTGGCGTCGGCCCGGGCGACGGCCTCGTCGTCGGTGGGCCGCTGCCACTGGTCGAGGTCGATCCCGTTGTGCACGACCTTCACCAGCGCCGGGTCGACCTTCGGGTAGGCGCGCAGGATGTCCTCCCGCATGCCGCCGCTCACCGCGATGACCGCGGCGGCACCCTCGTACGCGGTCTTCTCAGCCCAGCCGGACAGGGCGTAGCCGCCACCCAGCTGCTCGGCCTTCCACGGGCGCAGGGGCTCCAGGCTGTGCGCGCTGACCACGTGCGGCAGCCCGTGCAGCAGGCCGGCGAGGTGCCCGCCCAGGTTGGCGTACCAGGTGTGGGAGTGCACCAGGTCGGACGCGACGCCGTCGGGGCCGACGAAGCCCACCGCGTCGGCCATCTCGAGGTCGATGCCGAAGGTCTGCAGCGCGGCGTTGGCCGACGCGAGCTCGGTCGGCACGGAGTAGCCGGTGACCCCCGGGGCGTCGCGCGGGCCGTCGAAGCAGTGCACCCGCACGTCGATCGTGCGCTCGAGCACGCGGGACAGTCCCGCGACGTGAACTCCCGCGCCGCCGTAGATGAACGGCGGATACTCCCGGGTCAGCAGGTCGACACGCACGCGAACCATCCCCTCGCCACCGGCACGGACGACCGGTTCTCCCGCCGACACGCTAGCGCGTGAGCGACGTCACGCCTCGCTGGGACCGCGCTGGGGGCCTAGGGTCGTCTCCATGGCAGCGCCGCGCGTCCTCGCTATCGTCCTCGCAGGTGGGGAGGGCAAACGTCTGATGCCCCTCACCGCAGACCGCGCCAAGCCGGCGGTGCCCTTCGGGGGGCTGTACCGGCTCATCGACTTCGCCCTGTCGAACGTCATCAACTCCCGGTACCTGCACGTCATCGTGCTGACCCAGTACAAGTCGCACAGCCTCGACCGGCACGTGTCGAAGACGTGGCGGATGTCGCCCCTGCTCGGCAACTACGTCGCCGCCGTCCCCGCGCAGCAGCGCGTCGGCAAGCACTGGTACCTGGGCAGCGCCGACGCCATCTACCAGTGCCTCAACATCATCGAGGACGAGCGGCCCGACATCGTCGTCGTGGTCGGCGCCGACCACGTGTACCGCATGGACTTCTCCCAGATGGTCGACGCCCACATCTCCTCGGGCGCCGAGTTCACCGTCGCGGCGATCCGCCAGCCGATCGAGGAGGCCGACCAGTTCGGCGTCATCGAGGTCGACCCCACGGACCCCACGCGCATCAAGGCGTTCCTCGAGAAGCCGACCGACCCGGTGGGCCTGGCCGACTCCCCCGGCGAGATCCTGGCGTCGATGGGCAACTACGTCGCCAACGCGGACGCGCTCGTCGCCGCGGTCACCGCCGACGCCGAGAGCGTGAGCTCCCGGCACGACATGGGCGGCGACATCGCCCCGTACTTCGTCGAGCGGGGCACCGCGGGCGTCTACGACTTCCTGCGCAACGACGTGCCCGGCTCCACGCCGCGCGACCGCGACTACTGGCGCGACGTGGGGACGATCGACGCGTTCTACGAGGCCAACATCGACCTGATCTCGATCGAGCCGGTGTTCAACCTCTACAACGACGAGTGGCCGCTCTACAGCGGGTACACCAGCCTCGCGCCGGCCAAGTTCATCCACGCGGGCGCCGGCCGGCTCGGGCACGCCGTGGACTCCGTGGTCTCGCCCGGCGTCCTGGTCTCGGGTGCGACGGTGTCCGGGTCGGTGCTGTCCCCGGGCGTCCGGCTGCACTCGTGGGCGCAGGTCACGGACTCGGTGCTCTTCGACGACGTCCATATCGGCCGGTACGCCCAGGTGCACCGGGCGATCATCGACAAGAACGTCGTCATCCCGGAGCGCGCGCGCATCGGCCTGGACCACGACCACGACCGCGCGCGCGGCTTCACCGTCACGGAGTCGGGCATCACCGTCATCCCGAAGGGCTCGATCGTCACGGACTGAGCCGCCCGCACGGAGCCGGGTCGTCCGCCACTATCGTGCGGTTCCGTGACCCCTCAGCAGCCGCGCCTCGTCGTGATGGACGTCGACTCGACCTTCATCACCGGCGAGGTCGTGGAGATGCTCGCGGCGCGCGCGGGCTCCGAGGTGCTGGTCACCGAGATCACCGAGCGCGCCATGCGCGGCGAGATCGACTTCGCCGAGTCCCTGCACGAGCGCGTGGCGACGCTCGCCGGCCTGCCCGAGTCGGTGCTCGCCGACGTGCTCGCCGAGGTGGAGCTCTCCCCCGGCGCGCGCGAGCTCGTGGCCGAGCTCGACGCCCGCGGCTGGCCGGTCGGGCTGGTCTCCGGCGGGTTCATCGAGATCGTCGGTCCCCTCGCGGCGACCCTCGGCATCACCCTGACCAGGGCGAACGCGCTCGAGGTGGTGGACGGGCGCCTCACCGGCCGCGTGACCGGCGCGGTGGTGGACCGCGCCGCCAAGGCGGCCACGCTGCGCGACTACGCGACGACGGTCGGCATCCCGATGGACCGCACGATCGCGATCGGCGACGGCGCCAACGACCTCGACATGCTCGCCGCCGCGGGGTTCGGCATCGCGTACAACGCCAAGCCGCTGGTGTGCGCGGCCGCGGACGCCGTCGTGCGCGACCGGCTCGACGCCGTGCTCGACCTGCCCGTCTTCGCCCGGTGACCGCCTTCGTGCCCGGCCTCGAGCTGGCGCGCGCGCTCTACGACGCCGTCCGCCCTCTCCTGGTCGCCCGCGGGCTGGCCCACACCGCGGCGCTGGTCGGGCCCGGCTCGGACGTGCTCGGGCTCGACGACGCGACGTCGACCGACCACGACTGGGGGCCGCGGTTCCAGCTGCTGCTGTCGGCGTCGGACCACGCCGCGCACGCCGCCGACCTGCACGAGCAGCTGCGCACGACCGCGCCCGCCCGGGTGGCCGGGTGGACCACGCGCGCGGCGGCGGCCGCGGCCGACGGGACGCGCGGTCCCGGCGACGGCGAGGACGACGGTCCCGTCGACCACCGGATCGAGATCCTCACGCTCGACGCGCTGCTCCAGCGGCTGCTCGGGCCGGTGGACCCGCGTCGGACGATGACCGTGGCCGACTGGCTGGTCGTGCCGCAGCAGCGGCTGCTCGCGGTGACCGCCGGCGCGGTCTTCCACGACGACCTCGGCCTCGAGCGCGTCCGGAGCACGCTGCGCGCGTACCCGCACGACGTCGGGCTCTACCAGCAGGCCGCCGCCTGGTCGGCGATCGGGCAGGACGAGCACCTCGCCCCGCGCGCCGGGCTGGCCGGGGACGACCTCGGCTCACGGCTGATCACGGCCCGCGTGTGCCGGACCGCGGCGCAGCTGGCGTTCCTGCAGGAGGGCCGGTACGCGCCGTACGACAAGTGGCTCGGTACGGCGCTGGAGCGGCTCGGGTCGACCGGGCCGCTGCGCGCCGCGATGGCCGCCACGTTGTCCGCGGACGCCTGGGCCGCGCGGCAGGAGCGGCTGGGCGACGTCCTGGTGGAGCTGGTCCGGCGGCACAACCGCCTCGGTCTCACGCCGCCGGTGGCGGAGCGGACGACGCCGTTCCACGGCCGACCGTTCGACGTGGTCGGCGGGGCCGCGGTGGCCGGGCTGCTCGTGGCGGCCCTCACCGACCCCGAGGTCCGGGCGCTGGCCGCCCGCCCGCTCGTCGGCGGCATCGACCTGGTCACCGCGAGCACCGACCTCGCCACGGACTCCGGTCGCACGGCCGCGCTGCGCGGGCTCTACTGACCGGCGCAGACTCCGGGATCGCGCCTACTCCGGGATCGCGCCTACTCCGGGATCGCCAGCCGCCGCAGGGTGGCCGACGCGTCCGTCAGGCCGGCCCAGTCGGCGACCTCCAGCAGCGACCAGCCCGCGGTGGGCACACCGACCCGGACGCGGGCGAGCGTGGTGGGGTCCGACTCCGGCCCGGAGAGCAGGACGGCCGCCTGCGACATGGTCGGCTCGTGACCCACCACGAGCAGCGTGCGCACGTCCGCCGGCACCGCCCGGACCAGCTCGGCGAGCGCGTGCGACCCCGCGTAGTACAGGTCCTCGAGGTACCGCACTGTCGGGTCCGCCCCGAGCGTGCTCCGGGCGAGCTCCCAGGTCTGCCGGGTGCGCACGCTGGTCGAGCAGAGCACGAGGTCCGGCACCAGGCCGTCCGCCGCGAGCCTCGCTCCGACCCGGGCGGACTGCCGCCGGCCGACCAGCGAGAGCGGCCGCTGGACGTCCGCGATCAGGTCGGGGTGCTCGGCCTTGGCATGGCGCAGCAGCAGCAGTCGCCGGGTGCCGGGATCGGGCGTCACGAGGCCAGCGTCCCACCTGGGGACGCGTCGCGCCTCGGTCACAGACCCATCGCGTGGTACCCGCCGTCGACGTGCACGATCTCGCCGGTGGTCGCGGGGAACCAGTCGGAGAGCAGCGCGGCGACCGCGCGGGCCGTGGGCTCGGGGTCGAACGCGTCCCAGCCGAGCGGCGCGCGCTCGGGCCAGCCGCCCTCCATGGCCTCGAAGCCGGGGATCGACTTGGCGGCCGTGGTCCGGATCGGGCCGGCCGAGACGAGGTTCACCCGGATGCCGTGCGGGCCGAGGTCGCGGGCCAGGTAGCGCGCGGTCGACTCGAACGCGGCCTTGGCCACGCCCATCCAGTCGTAGACCGGCCAGGCGTAGCGGGCGTCGAAGGTGAGGCCGACGATCGCGCCGCCCGAGCTGAGCAGCGGCTGCGAGGCGACCGCGAGCGACTTGAGCGAGTACGCGCTGACCTCGAGCGCGGTGGCGACGTCGGCCCACTCGCCGGCCAGGAAGTTGCCGCCCATGACCGACTGCGGCGCGAAGCCGATCGAGTGCACGACGCCGTCGAGCGAGTCGAAGCCCGCCTCGCGCACGCGGTCGGCGAGGGCCGCGAGGTCGTCCGCGTCGGTGACGTCGAGCTGCAGGACCTCCGCGGGCTTCGGGAGGCGGCGGGCGATCGCCTGCGTCAGGCGGAACTGGCGGCCGAACGAGGTGAGCAGCACCTCCGCGCCCTCCTGCTGCGCCAGGCGCGCCACGTGGAAGGCGATCGAGCCGTCCGTGAGGACGCCGGTGACCAGGAGCTTCTTGCCGTCGAGCAGACCCATGTGCGTTCCGTTCTCGTTGCCGTGCGTCAGGAGGGAGGGATCAGTGGCCCATGCCGAGGCCGCCGTCGACGGGGATGACCGCGCCGGAGATGTAGCCCGCGGCCGGCGAGGCCACGAACTCGACGACGCCGGCCACCTCGTCGGGCTCGGCGAACCGGCCCAGCGGGATGGACTCGCGGTACGCCTTCTGCTTGTCCTCGGGCAGCGCGCGCGTCATGTCGGTGTCGATGAACCCGGGCGCGACCACGTTCGCGGTGATCGCGCGGCCGCCCAGCTCGCGGGTGATCGAGCGGGCCATGCCGACGAGCGCCGACTTCGAGGCCGCGTAGTTCACCTGGCCGGCCGAGCCGTACAGGCCCACCACCGACGAGATGAAGATGATGCGCCCGCGCCGCAGCCGGATCATGCCCTTGCTCGCGCGGCGGGCGCACCGGAAGGCGCCGGTGAGGTTGACGTCGAGGACCTCGGAGAACTCCTCGTCCGTCATCCGCATGAGGAGCTGGTCGCGCGTCACGCCGGCGTTGGCGACGAGCACCTCGACCGGGCCGTGGGCCGCCTCGATCTCGGCGAACGCCGCGTCGACGCTGGCGGTGTCGCGCACGTCCCCCACGACGCCGAGGACGCCGGCGGGCAGGTCGCCCGCGCGGTAGATCGTCGCGACCTTGTCGCCGTTCGCCACGAACCGCTCGGCGATCGCCCGGCCGATGCCGCGGTTGGCCCCGGTGACGAGGACGCTGCGCGGGGCGGGCGGGGTGCTGGTGTTGTCGGATGTCTCTGGCACGGGACACGACGCTATCCGACGCCCGCCGCACGTCACGGCAGGGTCCGCGCCCATGTTCGTCGCGCCGCGTTGTGGGACCTGCACAACACCGCTCCTCAGCGTCGCCACAGCCGAGCCGGACTACGATCAGGTGGTGAGCAGCAACCGCCGTCACCCGGCTGTCCCCCCGGGTGAGGTCCACAGCATCACGTCCGCGCCCGAACCGCTCTCCGACGACCTGGCCCGGCGGCAGAAGCGGTACCTCGTGCAGATGGGCATCCGTGTCGTCTGCTTCGCCGCCGCCGTGCTGACCTGGGGCCGCATCCCCATGTGGGCCTCGCTCCTGCTCATCGTCGCCGCCGTCGTGCTGCCGTACTCGGCCGTGCTGTTCGCCAACGCCGGCCGCGAGCGCCGCGACAGCGACGGCACGTTCATGACCCCGCGCGAGATCGGCCCGGGCAGCGGTGCGCCCCGCGGGCTCGGCCCGTCCGACGACCACCCGGAGGGCGGCGCGTGAGCCTGCTCGGTCCCGTCCCCGACGCCGTCGACGAGCTCATCTGCAGCAGCCGCGGCTGCCGGGCGACCGCCACGTGGGGCCTGCTCTGGAACAACCCCAAGCTGCACACCCCCGACCGCCGCAAGGTGTGGCTCGCGTGCGACGACCACCGCGACCACCTCGGCCAGTTCCTGGACACCCGCGGGTTCCTGCGGGACACCGTCCCCGCCGCGGAGCTCGAGTCCGCGCCTCGGTCATGAGCCCCGCGGCCCGCCGCGCCGTCGGCCTGGTCCTGCTCGGGGTCGTGGTCGCCGTCGCCTGCACCTTCCTCGGTCGGTGGCAGTGGAACCGGCACGTGTGGCGCGACTCCGCGATCGCCGTCGTCGAGACGAACTGGTCCGCCGACCCCGTTCCCCTGCAGTCGGTCCTGCCCACCACCGGCACGGCGCTCACCGACGCCGACGTGTGGCGCCGCGTCACCGTCGCGGGCCACTACGAGCCCGACGGCACGGTCCTGCTGCGCAACCGTCCCGTCGACGGCGCGCCCGCCTACCACGTGCTCGTCCCGTTCGTCGTCGACGACGCGTCCGCGGGCACCGCGCCCGCGCCGACGCAGGCCGGCACCGTGCTCGTGGTGGACCGCGGCTGGGTGGACCCCGGCGAGGACGCGAGCGCCGACGTGGCCGCGCCCGCGCCGCCCGAGGGGACCGTGACCCTCACGGCCCGGCTGCGGCAGGACGAGCCCGCGTCGAGCCGGACCGCGCCGCCGGGACAGGTCCAGGCGATCTCCGCCCCGCAGGTGCTCGCCGCCGGCGGGACGCCGGGCGACACCTACGACGCCTACGTCGCGATGACCGCGGAGGACCCGGCGGTCTCCCCCGTGCCCGGCGCGCTCCCGCCGCCGAGCACCGACCCCGGGTCGCACCTGTCGTACGCGTTCCAGTGGTGGACGTTCGCGCTGGGCGGCCTGGTCGCGTTCAGCCTGGGCGCCCGCCGCGAGCTGCAGGACGAGCGCGCCCTGCGCACCACCGAGCCCGTGGCCCCCGCCCCGGTCCAGGTCTCCCCGTCCGGCGTCGAGCTGTGGCCCACGCGTGACACCCCGCGCCCCCGCCGGGCACCGGCCGCGCCGGACGCGCCCCGCCGCCGCGGCGGCCGGGACGAGGACGCCGAGGACGCGCTCATCGACTCCCAGCTCGCCGACGCGGCCGGACGCGACGAGCGCTGACCGTCCCGCGCGTCGCCGGCCGCCCGCCTCAGCGTCGCTGCAGCGAAGAATGCGCGGACCGCGGTCCTCGGCACCACCGGGGGCGCATCCATCCCTGCACCGACGGGCCGAGGGCTCGTCGACCCGGCGCGTCAGGCCAGCGCGATGAGGTCGAGGTACGACGGGTTCCACAGGTCCTCGTCGCCGTCGGGCAGCAGGAGCACCCGCTCGGGGTCCAGCGCGGCGACCGCGCCCTCGTCGTGCGACACCAGGACGACCGCCCCGGAGTAGCCCCGCAGGGCCGCCAGGATCTCCTCGCGCGACGCCGGGTCGAGGTTGTTCGTCGGCTCGTCGAGCAGCAGCACGTTCGCGCTGGACACGACGAGCGACGCGAGCGCCAGGCGGGTCTTCTCGCCGCCGGACAGCACCCGGGCCGGCTTGTCGGCGTCGTCGCCCGAGAAGAGGAACGAGCCGAGCACGGAGCGGACCTGGGTCTCGGTGAGGTCCGGCGCGGAGGACTTGAGGTTCTCGACGACCGTCCGGTCCATGTCGAGCGTCTCGTGCTCCTGCGCGTAGTAGCCGAGCTTGAGCCCGTGGCCCGGGCGGACCTCGCCGGTGTCCGACTTCTCGATGCCCCCGAGGATGCGCAGCAGCGTGGTCTTGCCGGCGCCGTTGAGGCCCAGCACGACGACCTTGCTCCCCCGGTCGATCGCCAGGTCGACGTCGGTGAAGACCTCCTGCGACCCGTAGGTCTTGGACAGGCCCGCAGCGGTGAGCGGGGTCTTCCCGCACGCTGCGGGCTCCGGGAACCGCAGGCGCGCGACCTTGTCCGAGGCCCGGACCTCCTCGAGCCCGGACAGCAGGCGCTCGGCGCGGCGCGCCATGTTCTGCGCGGCGACCGTCTTGGTGGCCTTGGCGCGCATCTTGTCGGCCTGCGCCATGAGCGCGGACGCCTTCTTCTCGGCGTTGGCCCGCTCGCGGCGGCGGCGCTTCTCGTCCGTCTCGCGCTGCTGCAGGTAGGCGTCCCAGCCGAGCGCGTACTGGTCGAGCTGCGAGCGGTTGGCGTCGAGGTGGAAGACCTTGTTGACCACGGCGCGCAGCAGGTCGGCGTCGTGGGAGATCACGATCAGCCCGCCCGAGTACGACTTCAGGTAGTCGCGCAGCCACAGGATCGAGTCGGCGTCGAGGTGGTTGGTGGGCTCGTCGAGCAGGAGCGTCTCGACGCCCGAGAACAGGATGCGGGCCAGCTCGACGCGGCGCCGCTGACCACCCGAGAGCGTCCCGATCGTCTGGCCGAGCACCCGCTCGTCCAGGCCGAGGTTCGACGCGATCCGGTGGGCCTCGCTCTCGGCGGCGTACCCGCCGGCGGCGTTGAAGCGCGCGTCGAGCCGGGAGTACCGGTCCATCGCCTTCTCGCGGACCGCGTCGTCCTCGCTGGCCATCGCGACCTCGGTGGCGCGCATCGCGCGGACGACCTCGTCGAGGCCGCGGGCGGAGAGCACCCGGTCCATCGCGAGCTGCGCGAGGTCGCCGGTGCGGGGGTCCTGCGGGAGGTAGCCCACGTCGCCGCCGCGGACGATCTGGCCGCCGGTGGGCTGCGTCTCCCCCGCCAAGGTCTTGGTGAGCGTGGTCTTGCCGGCGCCGTTGCGACCGACCAGACCGATCCGGTCGCCGGCCGCGATGCGGAACGACGACTCCTCGAGCAGCGTTCGTGCGCCGATGCGCAGCTCGACAGCCTGGGCAGTGATCACTTGACGGTTTCCTCCGAGTTCGCCGCGCTGGCGTTGGCCGCGGGCACAAACGCCAGCAAGTCTACGACCGGCTAGCGTGGCGACCGGCCGCAGGGTCCGACCGCACGGCGCACGTGCGCCCCTGGACCGGCGGCGACGCCCGCACCCGCCACGACGATCGAGGGGTAGCCCATGTCCGCTCCGCAGGACGAGACCGCCGCAGCATCCTCCGTGCTCCTGCCCGCCCCCGTCGCCCGCACGTCGGTGGCCACCGACGTCGCCCTGGTCGCCACGTTCGCCGCGTTCATCGCCGTGTGCGCCATCCTGCCCGGCATCCCGACGCCGTCGGGTGTGCCGATCACCCTGCAGACCTTCGGCGTGATCCTGGCCGGCCTGGTGCTCGGGTGGCGCCGCGGCGCCCTCGCGGTGCTGCTCTACCTCGCGCTCGGGCTGGCGGGGCTGCCCATCTTCGCCGAGGGCACCGGCGGCCTGGTCGTCCTGAGCAAGCCGTCCGTCGGCTACCTCCTCGCGTTCCCGTTCGCCGCGGCCCTCGCCGGGGTCTTCGGCGGCCTGGCGCTCCGCGTCACCAGCGGCTGGCGGTACCCGGTCCTCGCGCTGGCCGGCCTGGCCGCCAGCTTCCTGACCATCCACCCCGCCGGCATCGTCGGGCTGATGGCCCGCCTCGGCCTCAGCTTCCGCGAGGCGTTCGCCATCGACCTCGTCTACTGGCCCGGCGACGTGCTCAAGAACCTCGCCGCGGCCGCGGTCGCCCTCGCGGTGTTCAAGGCGTTCCCCGACATGCTGCGCACGCGCCGCTGACCTCGTGATCGTCCTCGACGACGTCCTCGTCACCGCCTACAGCCCCGACCCGGCGGGCGGCGCCGACCGCGTCGTCCGCCTGCTCGGACCGGTGACGCTGGAGCTCGCCGAGCGCCGGATCGCGATCGTCGGCGCCAACGGCTCCGGCAAGTCGACGCTCGCGCGCCTGCTCAACGGGCTGGTGCTGCCGTCGTCCGGGACCGTCCGGGTGGACGGCCTCGACACCGCGACGGACGGCGCCGCCGTGCGCCGCCGGGTCGGGTTCGTGTTCACCGACCCCGACGCGCAGCTGGTCATGCCGACGCCGGTCGAGGACGTCGCGCTCTCGCTGCGCCGGTCGCCGATGACGGCCGCCGAGCGGGACGTCGCCGCGCGCGCCGCGCTCGCGCGCTTCGGGCTCGCCGACCGGGCCGAGCTCCCCGTGCACGCCCTCTCGGGCGGTCAGCGCCAGCTGCTCGCCCTCGCGTCGGTGCTGGCCACCGAGCCGGCGGTCCTGGTGGCCGACGAGCCGACCACGCTGCTCGACCTGCGCTGGCGCGGCGTGGTCGACGCGCTCCTGGCGGGCCTGGACCAGCAGGTGGTCCTGGTGACGCACGACCTCGACGCGGCGCTGCAGGCGGACCGGGTGCTCGTGGTCGAGGACGGCACCGTGGTGTTCGACGGCGAGCCGTCCGCGGCCGTCGCGCACTACCGGGCGCTCATGCAGGTGCGCGCGTGAGCGGCCCCATCCGCCCGCCGTGGGCCGGCCCGCTCGGCCTCTACCACCCCGGCACCAGCGTCATCCACCGGGCGCCGGCCGGGCTCAAGCTGGCGCTCCTCGCGGTGTTCGCGGTCGCCGTCGTCGTCGTCCGCGGGCCGGCGTCGTCCGTCGCCTTCCTCGGCATCGCCCTGCTCGCCCAGCTGGTCGCCCGCCTCCCGTGGCACCGGACCACCCGCGGCCTGCTGCCCGCCCTGGTCACGGCGGCGCTGGTCGGTGCCTACCAGTGGTGGGCCCGGGGCTGGGCGACGGCCGTGGAGGTCGCCGCCGACCTCGTCGCGCTCGTGCTCCTGGGCGCGGTCGTCACGGCCACCACCCGCGCCGACACCCTCCTCGACGTGCTCGCGCGGCTGGCCCGGCCGCTTCGGCACGTCGGGCTGCACCCCGAGATGGTCGCGCTCGCCGTCGGTCTCTTCCTGCGCACCGTCCCCGTGCTCGCCCGCATGTCCCTGGAGACCCGGGACGCGGCGCGGGCTCGCGGCCTCGACCGCGAGCCGCGCGCGATCCTCGTGCCCGCGGCCGTGCGCATGGTCGCCCACGCACGCACCACCGGCGACGCGCTCGCCGCCCGGGGGCTGGGCGACGACTGAGCGCGCGCCGAGCCTCGCGCGCGGTTATCTTCCGACCATGACTTTCCAGGAGGGTGGCAGCTTCGGCGGCGGTCGCGTCCGCACGGGCGGGAACGGCGGCAAGATCGCCGCGGGCGGCGGCGGGCTGGTCGGGCTCGTCGTGCTCGCCGTGTACCTCTTCTCCGGCGGCCAGGTGGACCTGTCCGGCGTCGCGGGCGGCGGCGGCACGCCGCAGGCCGAGGGCACCGTCGGCACCTGCACCGCCGAGCAGGCGAACACCGACCGCACGTGCCGGCTGAGCGCGACGCTCGACTCGCTCGACACCTACTGGGCGGCCACCGTCGCCGCCGCCGGCGGCCAGTTCAGCCAGCCCGACGCCCTCGCGTTCACGGACTCCGTGAGCACCGGCTGCGGCGACGCGACCAGCGCCACGGGGCCGTTCTACTGCCCGCCCGACGCCACGATCTACCTCGACGTCACCTTCTACGACCAGCTCACCCAGCTCGGCGGCGCGGACGGCCCGCTGGCCGAGGAGTACGTCACCGCGCACGAGTACGGCCACCACATCCAGCAGATCACCGGCGTGATGGACCAGGCGAACCGGCAGGGCACGGGCGCCGACTCCGACTCGGTCCGCGTCGAGCTGCAGGCCGACTGCTACGCGGGCATGTGGGCCGGCACGGCGGCCAGCACGGTCGACCCGGACACCGGCGTCGCCTACCTCGACCCGATCACCCCGGAGCAGCTGCAGAACGCGCTCGGCGCGGCCAAGGCGGTCGGCGACGACAACATCCAGAAGCAGTCCGGCGGCGGCGTGAACCCCGACTCGTGGACGCACGGCTCGAGCGAGCAGCGCGAGCGCTGGTTCACCACCGGCTACGAGCAGCGCACGTTCGCCGCCTGCGACACGTTCGCCACCGACCAGCTCTGAGACGCACGACGGCCCCGGCGGTGGTCGCCGGGGCCGTCGTCGCGCTGCTGGTCAGATGTTGAAGCCGAGGGCCCGCATCTGCTCGCGGCCGTCGGGCGTGATCTTCTCGGGGCCCCACGGCGGCATCCACACCCAGTTGATGCGGAAGCCGTCGACCAGCCCCTCGAGGGCCTGCGCCGACTGGTCCTCGATGACGTCGGTCAGCGGGCAGGCCGCCGACGTGAGCGTCATGTCGATGACGGCCGTGTTCGTCTGGTCGATCGTCAGCCCGTAGACCAGGCCCAGGTCGACGACGTTGATGCCCAGCTCGGGGTCGATGACGTCGCGCATGGCCTCCTCGACGTCGGCCACCGTGGTGGGGGTGGACGAGGGCGTGTCCGTGCTCATGAGCTCTCCCGTGCGCCGGTCTTGATGAGTGCGTCGGTCAGCGCCGCCCAGCCGAGCAGGGCGCACTTGATCCGTGCGGGGTACTTGGCGACGCCCGTGAAGGCGGTCGCGTCACCGAGGGTGTCCTCGGCGTCGTCGTCGAGCCCGGCGCCGCGCGTCTGCATGAGCGCGCGGAACGTGCCGCCGATCTGGTCGACGGTGGCGAGGTCGTTGCCGACCACCAGGTCGTGCAGCACCGAGACCGAGGCCTGCGAGATGCTGCAGCCCTGCCCGTCCCAGCGCACGTCCCGGACGACCCCGGCCTCGTCGAGGTCCACCTGCAGGGTGACCTCGTCGCCGCAGGTCGGGTTCACCTGGTGCGACTCGCCCGTGTGCAGGTGCAGGTCCCCCGCCGCGCCCAGTCCCTTGCCGTGCGGGAACTTCGCGTGGTCGAGGATGACCTGCTGGTACAGCTGCTCCATCGATCCCGTGCTCATGACACCTCCAGACCGAAGAACGCCCGGACCCCCGTCAGTGCTTCCCGGAAGACCTCGATCTCCTCGTCGGTCGTGTAGACCGCGGCGCTCGCGCGCGAGGTCGACGCGACGCCGAACCGCCGGTGCAGCGGCTGCGCGCAGTGGTGGCCCACCCGCACGGCCACGCCGGCGTCGTCGAGCACCTGGCCCACGTCGTGCGCGTGCACGCCGTCGACGACGAACGAGACGGTGGCCAGGCGGTCGCGCGTGTCGGTCGGGCCGATCACCCGCACGCCGGGCACCGAGGCGACCGCGTCGAGCAGCAGCCCGGCCAGGTGCGCCTCGTGCGCGGCGACGGCGTCCATGCCCAGCTCGGCGAGGTAGGACGCGGCGGCGCCCATCCCGACGGCCTGCGACACCATCTGCGTGCCGGCCTCGAACCGCTGCGGCGGCGGCGCGTAGGTGGTCGACTCCATGGTGACCACCTCGACCATCGACCCTCCGGTGGTCACGGGCGGCATGGCCTCGAGCAGCTCGCGGCGGCCGTACAGCGCCCCGACGCCCGTGGGGCCGAGCATCTTGTGGCCCGAGAACGCCGCGAAATCGACCCCCAGGGCCGTGAGGTCCACCGGCAGGTGCGGGACCGACTGGCAGGCGTCCAGCACCGTCAGGGCACCCACCGCGCGGGCGCGCTCGACGAACGGGGCGACCGGCGTGATCGCTCCGGTGACGTTCGACGCGTGCGTGAACGCCAGCACCTTGGTCCGGTCGGTGACGACCGTGTCGAGCTCGTCCACGCGGATGCGCCCGTCGTCGTCGACCCCGAGCCACCGCAGCGTCGCGCCCGTGCGCAGCGCGAGCTCCTGCCACGGCACGAGGTTGGCGTGGTGCTCGGCCTCGGTGACCACGATCTCGTCGCCGGGCCGGAGTGCGAACCGCTGGGCCGCCGCTCCCCCGCGCCCGAGCGACGCGTTCGACATCGCGTACGCGACCAGGTTGATCCCCGCCGTGGCGTTCGACGTCCAGACCAGCGACCCCGGCGACACCCCGACGAACGACGCGACCCGGTCGCGCGCGTCCTCGAACGCCTCGGTGGCCTCCTCGGCGAGCTGGTGGGCGCCCCGGTGCACCGCCGCGTTGCGCTGGACGTAGAAGTCCTGCTCCGCGTCGAGGACGACCTCGGGCTTCTGCGAGGTGGCCCCCGAGTCGAGGTACACCAGCGGGCGCCCGCCGCGCAGGGTCCGCGCGAGCAGCGGGAAGTCCGCGCGCACGGCGGCGAGCTCGGACGCGTCGAGCGTCCGGGCTGCGCCCTCGAGGATGCTGGTCACCGTGGCCTCCGAGGTCCTCAGAGAGCCGGAGCGCTCGTCAGGAACCGGTCGTAGCCCTCGTTCTCGAGGCGCTCGGCCAGCTCGGGCCCGCCCTCCTCGGCGATCTTGCCGTCGACGAAGACGTGCACGAAGTCGGGCGTGATGTAGCGCAGGATGCGCGTGTAGTGCGTGATGAGCAGGACGCCCACGTCGCCGCCGGCCTTGACGCGGTTCACGCCCTCGGACACGACGCGCAGGGCGTCGACGTCCAGGCCGGAGTCGGTCTCGTCGAGGATCGCGAACGCCGGCTTGAGCAGCTCCATCTGGAGGATCTCGTGGCGCTTCTTCTCGCCGCCGGAGAACCCCTCGTTGACCGAGCGCTCGGCGAACGCGGGGTCCATGCGCAGGTTGTCCATCGCCGTGCGGACGTCCTTGACCCAGGTGCGCAGCGGCGGCGCGGAGCCGTCGATCGCGGTCTTGGCGGTGCGCAGGAAGTTCGACACGCTCACGCCGGGGACCTCGACCGGGTACTGCATGGCGAGGAACAGGCCGGCGCGGGCGCGCTCGTCGACCGACATCGCGAGGACGTCGACGCCGTCGAGCGTCACGGTGCCGGAGGTGACCTGGTACTTCGGGTGGCCGGCCAGCGAGTACGCCAGGGTCGACTTGCCGGAGCCGTTGGGCCCCATGATGGCGTGGGTCTCGCCGCTGGCGACGGTCAGGTCGACGCCGCGCAGGATGGGCTTGGCGCCCTCCTTCGTCTCGACGCTGACGTGCAGGTCGCGGATCTCCAGGGTGGACATGCTGTTCCTTCCAGACTTCAGATCGGGGAGTCGACGTCGACCAGCACGCGCTGGCCGTCGACAGTCACGGGGTAAACGGGGACGGGCTGGACGGCGGGCGGGCCGGTGGGCTTGCCGGTGCGCAGGTCGAAGCGGGAGCCGTGGAGCCAGCACTCGATCGTGCAGCCCTCCACCTCGCCGTCGGACAGCGAGACCGCGCCGTGCGAGCAGATGTCGCTGATGGCGTGCAGCTCACCGTCGGAGTCGCGCACCAGCGCGACCTCGACCGTGCCGTGCTCGGCCTCGAGCTCGACGCGGAACGTGCCCTCGACCGGGACGTCCTCGTCGAAGCAGGCCAGCTGTGCGCTCATGCACGCTCCGTCGTGAGGGACACCTCGGAACCCTCGACATGTCCACCCTCCGAGAGGGCGTCGAGCACGCTCATCGACTTCTCGAGCTCGCGCTCGATCGCGTCGATGAGGCGCTGCTCGACCGACGGCACGCCGATCTCGTGGATGAGCTCCGCGAAGAAGCCGCGCACCACGAGGCGACGCGCGTCCGTCTCGGGGATGCCGCGGGCCCGCAGGTAGAAGAGCTGCTCGTCGTCGAACCGGCCGGTCGCGCTCGCGTGGCCGGCGCCCTCGATGAGGCCGGTCTCGATCTCGAGGTTCGGCACGGAGTCGGCGCGCGCGCCGTCGGAGAGCACGAGGTTGCGGTTGAGCTCGTACGTGTCGGTGCCCTCGGCCGCGGCGCGGATGAGCACGTCGCCCACCCAGACCGTGTGGGCACCCTCACCCTGCAGCGCGCCCTTGTACGTGACGCGCGAGATGCAGTTGGGCACCGCGTGGTCGACGAAGAGGCGCTGCTCCTGGTGCTGGCCTGCGTCCGCGAAGTACAGGCCGATCATCTTCACGTTCGCGCCCTCGCCGACGAACTCGGCGTCGGGGGTGATCCGCACGACGTCGCCGCCGAGCGTCACCGCGATGTGCTTGACGGTCGCGTCGCGGCCGATGCGCAGCCGGTGCGACGACGCGTGCACGGAGCCCTCGGCCCAGTCGTGCACGGTGACGACGGTGAGGTGCGCCCCCTCCTCGGCGACGATCTCGACCGTCTCCGTCAGGGCCGCGTGGCCGATGTGGTCGATGACGACGACGGCCTGCGACAGCGGCTTGGCGTGCACCAGCACGTGCGTCGCGCTGGGCTCGAGGGCGGCCTCGTGCGTGCCCGCACCCTCGACGCCCTCGATGCGGATGGACGTCACGTCGGAGGCCACGGCCTCCTGCGGGATGGTGACGATCGTGGCGCGCGGGAACGAGGCCCAGGCCACCGCGGCGGTCCGGTCGCCGGGCTTGCCGGCCTTCCCGAGCCGTGCGTCGTCGCGCTCGACGATCTCGACCTCGACCTCGGGCGCCTCGACCACGGTGGTCAGCACGCCGTGGCCGGACAGGACACCCTCGGACCCGGCCGCGAACAGCGGCGCGAGCCGGTCCACCGGGGCGAAGCGCCACTCCTCCTCGCGCCCGTGGGGCACCGGGAAGTCGCCCACGTCGAACGACGTCGGGCGCGACGCACGGGACGCCTCGGGCAGCGGCCCGACGCCGTGGCTGTGGCTCCCGTCGGCGGTGGCCCGCGAGTGGTCGGTGGACAGAGAGCCGGTGGGCTCCGTGGTGGTCGTCATCAGCCGACGGCCCCTTCCATCTGCAGCTCGATGAGGCGGTTCAGCTCGAGGGCGTACTCCATGGGCAGCTCGCGCGCGATGGGCTCGACGAACCCGCGCACGATCATGGCCATGGCCTCGGTCTCGGGCATGCCTCGGGACATCAGGTAGAACAGCTGGTCCTCGCTCACGCGCGACACGGTCGCCTCGTGGCCCATCGACACGTCGTCCTCGCGGACGTCGACGTACGGGTACGTGTCGGAGCGGGAGATCTGGTCGACCAGCAGCGCGTCGCACAGCACGTTCGACGCGGAGTGGTGGGCGCCCTCGAGCACCTGCACCAGGCCGCGGTAGGACGTGCGGCCACCGCCGCGCGCGACCGACTTGGAGACGATCGAGCTGGAGGTGTGCGGCGCGGCGTGCACCATCTTGGCGCCCGCGTCCTGGTGCTGGCCGGCACCGGCGAACGCGATCGACAGCGTCTCGCCGCGCGCGTGCTCGCCCATGAGGTAGATGGCCGGGTACTTCATGGTCACCTTGGAGCCGATGTTGCCGTCGACCCACTCCATGGTGGCGCCCTCGGCCGCGGTCGCCCGCTTGGTCACCAGGTTGTACACGTTGTTCGACCAGTTCTGGATGGTCGTGTACCGCACGCGGGCGTTCTTCTTGACGATGATCTCGACGACCGCGGAGTGCAGCGAGTCGCTCGAGTACACCGGCGCGGTGCAGCCCTCGACGTAGTGCACGTACGAGCCCTCGTCGGCGATGATCAGCGTCCGCTCGAACTGGCCCATGTTCTCGGTGTTGATCCGGAAGTAGGCCTGCAGCGGGATCTCGACGTGCACGCCCGGCGGGACGTAGACGAACGAGCCGCCCGACCAGACCGCGGTGTTGAGCGAGGCGAACTTGTTGTCCCCGGGCGGGATGACCGAGCCGAAGTACTGCTCGAAGATCTCCGGGTGCTCCTTGAGCGCGGTGTCGGTGTCGAGGAAGATGACCCCCTGCTCCTCGAGCGACTCCTGGATCTGGTGGTAGACCACCTCGGACTCGTACTGCGCGGCGACACCGGCCACGAGGCGCTGCTTCTCCGCCTCCGGGATGCCGAGCCGGTCGTACGTGCTCTTGATGTCCTCGGGCAGGTCCTCCCAGCTGGTGGCCTGCTTCTCGGTCGAGCGCACGAAGTACTTGATGTTGTCGAAGTCGATGCCCGACAGGTCCGAGCCCCACCACGGCATGGGCTTCTTGTCGAACAGGCGCAGCGACTTCAGGCGCGTCTTGAGCATCCACTCGGGCTCGTTCTTGAGCGCCGAGATCTCGCGGACCTTGGCCTCGGACAGCCCGCGGGTCGCCACGGACCCGGCGGTGTCGGCATCGTGCCAGCCGTAGTTGTAGTTCCCGATGGAGGCGATGGCCTCGTCCTGGGTCATCTGCGGCGAAGCCGCAGCGCTGTCGGTCTGTGCACTCATGCTGAATGTCCTTCCACGGAGAGCACGGGGTGGGCAGGGGCGTGGTCGATCGAGACGGTCATCGGGATGTTGGTCGTGCAGACGTGGCCGCCGCCGGCCAGCGTCGCGAGGCGCTGCACGTGCACGCCGAGGAGCCGGGAGAACGCCCGCGCCTCGGCCTCGCACAGCTGGGGGAACTCGTGCGCGACGTCCTGCACGGGGCAGTGGCCCTGGCAGAGCTGGATGGCCGAGGCACCCGGCACGGGCCGGACGGACGCGGCGTAGCCGTCGGCGGTGAGCCCGTCGGCCAGGATGCGGGCGCGCGCCGCGAGGTCGTCACCGGCCGCCTCGACCGCGGCGGTGTGCCGCTGCTCGAGGTCGCGCACGCGCTGCTCGGCGAAGCCCTCGACGGCCTCGGGACCGGCCGTCTCGGCCAGGAACCGCAGGGCCTGCGCGGCGAGCTCGGAATACCGGTGGGACAGCGCGGCCTGACCGCGGCTGGTCACCACGTAGCGGCGCGCCGGGCGGCCGCGACCCTGGTGGCTCCGGGCGCCGTCGTGCACCGCGATCTGGTCGGTGGCCTCGAGCACCCCGAGGTGCCGACGGATGCCGGCGGGCGCGAGGTCGAGCTGGGCCGCGAGCTCGGCCGCGGACACGGGTCCGGAGCCGGCGACGAGCTGGAGCACGCGCTGGCGGGTGCCGGCGTCGGACTCGGGGCTGGTCGTGTCGGCGAGGGTGTGGTCGACGACGGGCAGCGTCGCGCTCATGCACACCTCCAGCGGTCCGGTCGGGCTCCGGGGGACGACGACACACCCCGCGATATTGGCAACATCCTTGTTGTCAATATCCATCCCTGCAAGCAAGGCGACCCTTCGCCCCGCCCCGCGGCGGCATGGGATGCGTCACACGGCGGAGGTCTCGCCGCCCTGGGTCGAGTCGACCACGTCCTGCTCCGCGTACTCCACGCCGGCCAGCGCACCCAGCGTCGCGACGGCGGCGGCGGGGTCGGCCTCGACCGGGAGGCGCAGCAGCACGCGCCCGCTGGGCGAGACCCTGTCGACGCGGGCGCCCGGCACCGCGGCGCTCACGTCCGCGACCCGCCGGGCCACCTCCGCGGGGTCCAGCGGGCCGGCCAGCTTGACCACCACCCGGTCCGACATCGTCCAGCCAGCATAGGCACGCACCGTGGACGGCACCGCGGCGTCGTCGACCCGCTGCAGCATCGTCCCGATGCCCGCCAGGCCGACGAAGAGGCCCGCGTTCTCGCCGCCGTCCGGGATCCCGCAGGGCCAGGGCCCGTCGCCCACCAGCTCGACCGCGGCGCCCGCACCCTCCCGCGCCAGCTCGGCCAGCACGGGCTGGCCGAAGGTCCGCGACGCGTCGAGGAGCAGCTCGACCGCACCCGCCATGCCGTGGCAGACCGACAGGTCCGTTGCTCCGCCCGTCCCGAGCTCCTCGAGCACCCCGACGGCGGCGTCGACGGCGACGCCGGCCTCGGCCGCGTACACCTCGTCGCCGGTGACCTCGTACATCCGCAGGCGCGCGACGCCGATCCCGAGCGAGCCGTGGCACCACAGGTGCGGGTACCCGGGTGCCGTGCCGGCGCGCACGGACGCCTCGTCGACACCCCGCAGGTCCGCCCACGACCCCTCGCGCGCCGAGAACCAGCTCCGCTCG
>NZ_JBGFQZ010000023.1:0-53034 GCF_041295535.1 Cellulomonas sp. ICMP 17802
CGCACGCGACGTCGGACGGGTCGCTGCTGCGCGGCGAGGTGCTGGCGCGGTGGCAGGACGTGGTCGGCACCAGCGAGTGGTTCCGCACCCTGGAGCAGGGGGTGTCGAGGCTGCGCGACCGGGTGGTCGGCTTCGTGCGCGGGCGGAGGGCCGCCGAGCCGGCGCTGGTGGAGGCGGTCGCGCACGGGCTGTCGGCCGTCATCCAGGACGCGGCGGAGGAGGCGGCCGAGACGGCGCACTCGGTCTGGCGCCACGACCCCGCGGGGATCGCGCTGCTCGACGGGCTGGCGCTGTCCCGCGCGTCCGGGGACCTGCGCACGCGCACGGCCGAGCAGGTGCGGGCCTGGCAGGGCGACGTGCTGGCGCTGGTCGAGACCGAGGGCGCCGGGCGCCGGACGGCCGCCCGGGCCGCGTCGTACGGCGTCAACGGGCTCGGTGCGGTGCTCATGGTCGCGGTCTTCGCCTCGACGGGCGGGCTCACGGGCGCCGAGATCGGCATCGTCGGCGGCTCGGCGCTCCTCGCGCAACGGGTGCTCGAGGCGGTGTTCGGCGACGACGCCGTCCGCCGCCTCACGCAGGAGGCCGAGACGCGGCTGGCGGTCCGCACGGGCGCGCTGCTGGAGGAGGAGTCCACGAGGTTCACGCGACAGCTCGACGCCATGGGAGCGGCGGGTCGCGACGGCGACGACCTGCGCGCGGCGGCCGACCGGGTGCGCACGGCCATGGCCGCCCGGCCGACCCCGACGGCCTGGGGCGCCGGGGAGCTGCCGGCGGGTGGGCACGGGAACCTGCGGGGGACCGGCGCCGTCCAGAGGTCCACCGCGCGCGTCCACGGGCCGGAGTCGGCGCCGCGCGCCCGGTGGTGGAGCCGCTGGTTCGGGGGGCAGGGGTGAGTCCGAGCGCGTCACCGGGGAGCCTGCGCACGCGCGTCGCCGCGCTGGACGAGGCCGTCGGTCTGGCGCGCGGGCGGTTGCCCGACGCGTCGCTCGAGGCCCCGGCCGCGGTGGTGGCGCGGGCGCGGGACCGCGCGGCCCTCTCGGGTGAGTACACGGTCGTCGCGCTGGCGGGCGCGACGGGCTCGGGCAAGTCGTCGCTGCTCAACGCCCTCGCGGAGGCGCGGATCGCGGAACCCGGGGTCCGCCGGCCGACGACGGGGCGGCCGGTCGCCGTGATCGTGCCGGAGCGGTCCGGGACCACCGACGTGCAGGGCGCCGACGAGCTCCTCGACTGGCTCGACGTGCAGGAGCGCCACGTGGCCGGCAGCAGGGTGCTGCAGGCGTCGGCCACCGGGCTGGTGCTGCTCGACCTGCCCGACCACGACTCGGTGGTGACCGAGCACCGCACGATCGCGGAGCGGCTGTACCAGCGCGTCGACCTGCTGGTCTGGGTGGTGGACCCGCAGAAGTACGCGGACGCCGCCCTGCACGCGCGCTACCTGCGCGGGCTCGCCGACCACGCCGGCGTCGTCGTGCTCGTGCTCAACCAGGCCGACCGGCTGAGCATCGCCGAGCAGCGCGCGATGGTGGCCGACCTGCAGCGGCTGGCCGCGGAGGACGGGCTCGCGGCGTCGCCGGTGCTGGCGGTCAGCGCGACCACGGGCGCCGGCGTCGCGGAGCTGAGGGAGCTGCTGGCCCGGGCGGCGCAGCGCCGGCTGGCCGCCACCGAGCGGGTCACGGGCGACGTCCGGCTCGTGGCCCGGGCGCTGGTCGACGCGTGCGGCCGCGCGCCCAACACCCGCCGGGAGGTCGGTGCCGCGGCGGCGCTGGTCCGCACGTGGGAGACGGCCGCGGGGATCGACGAGGTCGCCGACGCCGTGCGCCGCTCGACGCGCCGGTCCGCCCGCGCGACCACCGGGTGGCCGGTGACGCGCTGGGTCGCGCGGCTGCGCCCCGACCCGCTGCGGCGGCTGGGGCTCGGTCGCGAGCGCGCCCAGGCGGGTCAGGACGACCTGCTGCGCTCCTCGCGGTCGGCGCCGGGCGCGGGGGAGCGGGCCGCGGCCCTGAGCGCCGTCCGCACGTACGTGGACGCGGCGACGTCCGGCGCGCCGGACGACTGGGTGCTCGCGGCCCGGACCCGGGCGGCCCAGGTCGACCTCGACGACGTGCTCGACCGGACGGTCGTCCGCGTCCCGGTCGCGGCTGCGGGCGTGCCGTGGACGTGGCGCGTGCTCGCGCTGCTCCAGTGGGCGCTGCTCGCGGTGGCGGTGGCGGGGCTGCTGTGGCTCGTCGTCCTCGCGGGGCTCGGGTGGCTCCGGCTGCCCGCGCCCGACACGCCGATGTGGTGGGGCATCCCCGCGCCGACGTTCCTGCTCCTCGCGGGCGCGCTCGCGGGCGTGCTGGTGGCTGGGCTCGGCTGGGTGCTCGGCGCGCTCGCGGGCCGCCGCCGAGCCGCCCGCGCCCGCCGGAAGCTCGGGGCGTCCGTGGCGCTCGCGGTGAACGACCACGTCATCGGCCCGGTCGCCGCCGAGATGGACGCGCTGGCGCGGTGCCGCGTGGCCGCGTCGAAGGCGGCGGCCTGACGGCTCCTAGGATCGTCGGCATGACTCGCCTCGAGGTTCCCGTCCAGCTGCGCTGGTCGGACATGGACGCCTACCAGCACGTCAACAACGTCGAGATGCTCCGGCTGCTCGAGGAGGCCCGGATCGAGGCGTTCTGGAGCCACCCCGCGGCGCCCGACGGCAGCCGGGTCGAGAGCTCGTGGCCCACCGCGGTGCTGGACGCGGGCCCGGGCGCCGAGCTGTCCACGCTCGTCGCGCGCCAGGAGATCGAGTACCTCAAGCCTCTGGGGTACCGCCGGACGCCGGTGATCGTGGAGATGTGGATCGGGTACCTCGGCGGCGCGAGCCTCGACGTCTGCTACGAGGTGCGCGACGCCGGCGAGCCGAGCCCGGACCGCGTCACCTACGCGCGCGCGGTCACCACGCTCGTGCTGGTCGACGCCGCCACGGGTGCGCCGCGGCGCATCGACGCGGTCGGCCGGGAGGCGTGGGGCGCGTACCTGGAGGAGCCGGTGGTCATCCGCCGGCGCCGCTGACGGTCCGCGCGCGGTCCGTCCGGGCGCGCTCCGCCGTCTCGGCCGCGCGGGCGATGTTGCGCTGCATCCCGCCGAACACCACCCCGTGGAACGGGTACACCGACCACCAGTAGAGCTGGCCCAGCAGGCCCTTCGGGTGGAACAGCGCGCGCTGCGAGAACACGGTCGGCGCGGAGTCCGGGGCGGCGCCGCCCGGCTCGACCCGCAGCTCGAGCCACGCGAGGCCGGGTACCCGCATCTCGGCCCGCAGGCGCAGCAGCCGCCCGGGCTCGATGGCCTCGACGCGCCAGAAGTCGACGGCGTCGTCCACCAGCAGCTGCCGGGGGTCGCGGCGACCGCGGCGCAGGCCCGGACCGCCCACCAGCCGGTCGGCCAGCCCGCGGACGCGCCACGCGAGCCCCCACGAGTACCAGCCGTGCTCGCCGCCGACCGACTCGAGCACGCGCCACAGGGCGGCCGGCGAGGCGTCGACGGTGACCCGGCGCTCGTCGACGAACAGCGACCCCCCAGCCCAGTCGGGGTCGCTGGGCAGCGGGTCGCTCGGGGCGCCCGGCACCGAGGCCGACGACCAGCGGGTGCTCACGGCGGCGTCCTGCACGCGCTGCAGGGCCAGCCGGACGGCACGGTCGAACCCGATCAGGCCGCCGGGCGGGTCCGGCACGTGCGCGGCGATATCGTGCTCGTCGCACACCACCTCGTGCACCAGCGACTCGACCAGCGGCCGCGCCAGGCCGGACGGGACGGGCGTCACCAGTGACACCCACAGGCTCGACAGGCGCGGCGTGAGCACGCCGACGCCGACGATGATCCGCCGCGGCAGCCCCGCGGCCTGCGCGTAGCGCTGCATCATCTCGCGGTAGGTCAGCACGTCCGGGCCGCCGATGTCGAACCCCCGGTTGATCTCGCGGGGCATGGCGGCCGAGCCCACCAGGTAGCGCAGCACGTCGCGGATCGCGATCGGCTGGATCCGGTTCTCCACCCAGCGCGGGACCGTCATCGCGGGCAGCCGCTCGGTGAGGTAGCGCATCATCTCGAACGACGCGGAGCCGGACCCCAGGATGACGGCGGCGCGCAGCACGGTGGTCGGCACGCCGCTGGCCAGCAGGATCTCGCCCACCTCGGTGCGCGACGCCAGGTGCGGCGAGAGGTCCTCGCCCGCGGGGTACAGGCCGCCGAGGTAGACCACGCGCCCGACGCCGGCCTCGCGCGCCGCCTGGCCGAACGTCAGGGCCGTGTGGCGGTCGGTCGACTCGAAGCTGCGGCCCGAGCCCAGCGAGTGGATGAGGTAGTACGCGACGTCGACGCCCTCGAGCGCCGCGCGGATCTGCTCGGGCTCGGACGCGTCGGCCGAGGCGACCTCGACGTCGTCGAACCAGGGCCGCCCGCGCAGCCGGTCGGGGTGGCGCGCGATCGCCCGCACGCGGTAGCCCGCGGCCAGCAGCTCCGGCACCAGCCGACCGCCGACGTACCCGGTGACCCCGGTGACGGCGACGAGCGGGGCGTCGGGCCGGGGATGGCCGTCGGGCCCGAGCCCGGGGACGAGCCCGCCGAGGGTCGCCGCGACCGGGGCGGGCAGGAGGTCGTCCGGGGCAGTGGCCATCAGGGCAGTCTGCGGTGCACCGTGCGGACCCGCACCCGCTCGGGCCGGATCCTCAGCGCTCCCTCAGCAACGCGAGCGTCCGCCGCTCCGCCACGGCCTGCGACCGGGTCGGCCGGATCGTCTCGCCGCGCTCCCAGAGGTCGATGATCCGCGGGTCGATGTAGGACGCCCGGCACACGGCCGGCGTGTTGCCCAGCTCCTCGGCGACGGCGCGCACCACGTCCGTGACCACGCGCCGCCGTGCGCGCTCGGACGCCGGCGGGGCGCCGGCGTCGGCCAGGCCGCGGGCGGCCAGCACGGTCGCGTGCCACGTGCGGAAGTCCTTCGGGGTGGCGTCCTCGCCCAGCTGTGCCTTGACGTACGCGCCGACGTCCGCGCTGGTCACGTCGTGCCAGCCGCCCTCGTCGTCGCGCCACGCGAGCAGCTCCTCGCCGTCGTCCCGACGCCGGGTCAGGGTCCGCACCAGGGTGGCGACGTCGTCGTCCTCGACCACGGTGTCCCGCACCTGACCGGACTTGGCGGGGAAGTGCAGGTGCACGCGGCCCGGGTCGCCGTCGCTCTCGGGGGCGAGCACGCGGACGTGCGAGCGCAGCAGGGTGGCCAGACCGTACGAGCCGTGCTGGAGCGCGTAGCCCTCGCCGCCGACCCGCAGGTAGGCGAGGTCGAGCAGGCGAAAGGCCAGGGCCAGCACCTTCTCGCGCGGCATCCCCTCGAGCGCCAGGTGCGCGCGGACCCGGCGCCGGGCGGCGGGCAGCCGGCGGGCGATCTCCAGCACGCGGTCGTGCTTGAGGCGGCCCCGGCGGACGGTCCACTGCTGGTGGTACAGGTACTGGCGCCGCTCGGCGTCGTCGAGCCCGGCCGCCTGGATGTGCCCGTTGGGCCACGGGCTGATCCAGACCTCGCGCCACGCGGGCGGGATGGCGAGCGTGGTGATCCGCTCGAGGTGCTCCTCGTCGACGATGCGGACCTTCTCGAAGTCGAGGTAGACGAACCCCCGGCCGGCGCGGCGTCGCGACCAACCGGGGGCGTCGAGGCGGACGCGGCGCAGGCGGACCATCCGGGCAGTGTCACCCGGCCACGGGCCGCGCGCGCGGGGAGCGGTCGGCCCTGCGGTCAGTCCGGGAAGCGGACCATGCCCTCCTGCGCGACGGACGCGACGAGCACCCCGTCCTGCGTGAACACGCGCGCCGCGCCCAGGCCGCGCCCGCCCTGGGCGCTCGGCGTGGACTGCACGTACACGAGCCAGTCGTCGACCCGGACGTCGCGGTGCCACCACATGGCGTGGTCCAGGCTCGCGATCGACAGGCCGCGGGTCACCCACGACCGGCCCGCCCGGCGCAGGATCGGCTCGAGCATCACCTGGTCGCACGCGTACGCCAGCAGCGCCCGGTGCAGCAGCTGGTCGTCGGGCAGCGGGCCGCGCGAGCGGAACCACACGGCCTGCTGACCGGTCGCCTCCTTGGGCGGGCCGAGGTAGATCGACCCGTCGACGTGCCGGACGTCGAACGCGGCCTCCTGCGTCCAGAACTTGGCGACCGGGTGGTCGATGCCGCCCAGCACGTCCAGGGCCGACGGCACCTCGTCCGGGCCGGGGATCCCGGCGGGCATCGGGTCGGCGTAGTCGAGGCCGGGCTGCTGCTCCTGGAACGACGCGATCATCGACAGGATCGCCTCGCCGCCCTGCAGCGCGTGCGTCCGGCGGGCGCTGAACGACCGGCCGTCGCGCAGCCGCTCGACCGCGAACGTGATGGGCTCGCGCACGTCGCCGGCGCGCAGGAAGTAGCCGTGCATGGAGTGCGGCAGGCGGCTGTCGGGCACCGTCCGGCCCGCGGCGAGCAGCGACTGCGCGAGCACCTGGCCCCCGAACACCCGGCCGCTGGGCTGCGGCAGGCTGCGACCGGTGAACTGGTCCGCGGCCGCCGGGTCCTCCGCCAGCCGCAGGATGTCGAGGACGGGGGCGGACGGGTCGGGCTCGGTGGTCATGGCCCGCAGCGTCTCACGACCGGTGCGCCCGGCACGGCCGCCGGGAGCGTGATGTCGGTCGCTCAGTCGTCGAAGGTGTTGAGCATCGAGTGCGCGGCCCGCTCGAGGTAGTCCCACAGCTGCGCCTGGTGCATCGGCGCGAGGTCCAGGCTGTCGACGGCGGCGCGCATGTGCAGGAGCCAGCGGTCGCGCGCGTCCGGGTTCACCTTGAACGGCGCGTGCCGCATGCGCAGCCGCGGGTGCCCGCGCTGGTCCGAGTACGTGGTCGGTCCGCCCCAGTACTGCTCGAGGAACAGGGTCAGCCGCTCGGCGGCGGGGCCGAGGTCCTGCTCGGGGTACATGGGGCGCAGCACCGGGTCGTCGGCGACGCCGCGGTAGAACTCGTCGACCAGGCGGACGAACGTGTCGTGGCCGCCGATCGCCGCGTAGAAGGAGTCGGATCTCACGCGGCCATCCTCACACGCGGACTCAGAGCCCCAGCTCCTCCAGCACGGGCAGGCCCGCGCGGACGACAGCCCTGGCGTCGGCGGCGCTGGACGCGTCGAGCGCGAGCTGCGCGAGGCGTCGGCAGTCCTCCAGCGACACCGCCGCGAGCAGGGCGGCGACGTCGGGCAGCGCGCGCGGGGTCATCGACAGCGACGAGACGCCGAGCCCCACCAGCACGGCGGCGAGCGCCGGGTTGGCGGCCGCCTCGCCGCAGACGCCGACCGGCCGGCCCTGCTGGGCGCCGCCGCGGCAGGCCGCGGCCACGAGGTGCAGGACCGCCGGCTGCCACGGGTCGGACAGCTCCGCCACGGCGCCCAGCAGCCGGTCGGCGGCCATCGCGTACTGCGTGAGGTCGTTGGTACCGATGCTCGCGAACGACGCGTGCGCCAGGATCGGCCCGGCCAGCAGTGCCGCGCTGGGCACCTCGATCATCACGCCCGCGACGCCCAGCCCGTGCGCCGCGCACGCCGCGACGAACTGCGCGGTCTCGTCGACGGTGGAGACCATCGGCGCCATGACCCAGACCTCGGCGGTCTCCGCGGCGGCCGCCTGCGCGATCGCCGCGAGCTGGTCCTGCAGCACCTCGGGGTGCCGCACGGCCGTGCGCAGCCCGCGCACGCCGAGCGCGGGGTTGACCTCGGGGTCCCCGGCGAGGAACGGGAGCGGCTTGTCCGCGCCGGCGTCGAGCGTGCGGACGACGACCTTGCGGCCGGGGAACGCGGCGAGCACCTTGCGGTAGGCCGCCACCTGCTCGTCGATGCTCGGCGCCTCCTCGCGGTCGAGGAACCCGAACTCGGTGCGGAACAGCCCGACGCCCTCGGCGCCCGCCGCCGCGGCCGGCCCGGCGTCGGCGGGGTCGCCCACGTTGGCCAGCAGCTCGACGTGGTGCCCGTCCGCGGTGTGCCCGTGGCCGTCGAACGTGCGCACGTGCGCGGCCAGCGCGAGCGCGGCGGCGACCTGCTCGTCGGTGGGGTCGATGGTGACCGTGCCCGCCGAGCCGTCGACCAGCACCAGGGTCTCGGCCTGCACCGCCGCCTCAGCGCCGCGGGCCGCCACGACCGTCGGGATGCCGCGCGCGCGGGCCAGGATCGCCGTGTGCGACGTGGGACCGCCGGTACCGGTGACGATCGCGCGGACGCGGTCGACGTCGAGGGTCGCGACGATCGCCGGGGCCAGGTCCGCGGCCACCAGCACGAACGGCGCCTCGTGCACGGGCACGCCGGGCGCGGGTCGCCCGGTGAGCTCGGCGACGAGCCGGTCGCGCACGTCGGCGATGTCGCGCGTGCGCTCCGCGAAGTAGCCGCCGAGCGCCTCGAACTGCGCGGCGACGGCCTCCGCGGCCTCCCAGACCGCGCGCTCGGGCACCAGCTGGTCGGCCACGACGCGCTGCTCGGCGTCGGCCACCAGGGTGGGGTCGGCGGCGATCGCCGCGGTCGCGTGCAGCAGGTCGGCGCTGTCGCCCTCGGCCCGGTCCGCCGCGGCGTCGAGCGCGGCCCGGACCACCTCGGAGGCCGCGCCGATCCGCTTCGCGGCCGCGGCGTAGTCGGTGCCGGGCGGCAGGCGGCGGCCGGACGGCGGCTCGGCGACCGGGTCCGGCATGAGCACGGCCGGCGCGACGACGCGGCCGGGGCTCACCCCGATCCCGGTGATGACCGTCGGGTGTGCAGCGTCCACCGGGCTCACGGCGCTCACTCAGTGCCACCTCCTCGTCGACCTGGTCGCAGTGTGGTCCTTCGGCGTCGGCGGACGCCAGCGGGACACGGCCGCGCCGACGTGTGAGCGCCGTCTCAGGGTTAGGCTGTGGCGTGCGTCGAGCGGCGCCACGTGAGCTGGGGAGTTCCATGAGCAAGGCAGAGCAGATCCTCGCAGCGCTGGGCGGCGACGGGAACGTCGTCGACCTCGAGCCGTGCATCACCCGGCTGCGCGTCGAGGTGAACGACGCCCACCTCGTCGACGAGCCCGCCCTCAAGGCCAGCGGGGCGTTCGGCGTCGTGCGCTCCGGCCGCATCGTCCAGGTGATCGTCGGTCCCGAGGCCGACAACCTCGCCGCCGAGCTCGACAGCCTGCGCTGACCGCCCGCCGCAGCCGATGACCACGCTCCGGCTGCTGAGCCCGCTGGCGGGCACGCTGCGACCCGTCAGCGCCGTGCCCGACCCGGTGTTCGCCGAGGGGATCGTGGGCCCGGGCGTCGCGATCGAGCCCCCGCACGTGCAGTCCCAGACCGTGCTGGCGCCCGCCGACGGCGTGATCGGTGCCCTGCACCCGCACGCGTTCGCGCTCGAGCTGAGCGAGGGCCGCGTCGTCCTGGTGCACCTCGGCATCGACACGGTCGGCCTGGCCGGCCAGGGCTTCACGCTGCACGTCGACGGCGGGCAGACCGTGCGCGCGGGGGACCGCCTGATCACCTGGTCGCCCCTCGACGTCGCCGCCGCGGGGCTGGCCACCATCTGCCCGGTGGTCGCGCTCCAGGCGGACTCGGCGGCGCTGACCGTGCTGGTTGCGGACGGGGACACGCTGCAAGCCGGCGACCCGCTCCTCGACTGGGCCTGACGCGCCTCAGCGGGGGTCCGGCTCCTCCGTCGCCACGGGCTCCTCGCCGATGGCGGCCACGCGCGCGTCGCGGCCCGAGACCGCGTCGTCGAGGGGGGTGTTCCGAGGGTCCCGCGGCGTGGGCTCCCCGGCGTCGGCCCCGGCGCCCCGCTCCTCGCCGTCGTGGGCGCCCAGGGCCGCCGCCCGGTGGGTGGCCAGGAGGTCCCGCTGCCCGGCGAGGGGCACGTCGGCCCGCTCCAGGGCGGCCCGCGCGGCGATCCGCAGCTCGCGCGCCACCTGCCACTGCATCGCGGGAGACGTCTTGACCTTGAGGCGCAGCGTGACCGCGTCCGCGCTGAGCCGCTCGATGCCGGTGATCGTCGGCTCGCCCAGGACGTGCGTGCCGACCACGGGGTCCTTCACCACGCGCGCCGCGGCCTGGGCGAGCAGCGACCGCACCTGGTCCAGGTCGGCGAAGTAGTCCACGTCGATCTCGACCACCGCGGTCGCCCAGCCCTGGGTCTTGTTGCCGACCCGCAGCATGGTGCCGTTGGGCACGTACCAGAGGGTGCCGTCGGCGTCGCGGATCTTGGTGACGCGCAGGCTGACCGCCTCGACCGTCCCGTTGGCCGGCCCGACGTCGACCACGTCGCCCACCCCGTACTGGTCCTCGAGCAGCATGAACAGCCCGGTGAGGAAGTCCTTGACCAGGCTCTGCGCGCCGAAGCCGACCGCGACGCCGATGACGCCCGCGGAGGCGATGAACGGCGCGAGGTTCACGCCCAGCTCGGCGAGCACGAGGAAGAACGCGATGCCGCCGACGACGATCGTCGCGGTCGAGCGCAGCACCGACCCCAGGGTCCGGGCCCGCTGGGCGCGGCGCGCGCTCGCGAGCGGGTTCGCCTTGGCCAGCACGCCGCCGACCTCCGACTGCCCGATCGGCTTGAGGATCCCGCGGTCGAGGAACGGGGTGCCCTCGGCCACGTGGTTGGTGATCGTGCGGATGCTGCGCCGCAGCAGCACCAGCACGATGCCGCTGATCCCGACGATGAGGATGATCCGCAGCGGCAGGCCGAGGAACCAGTCGGCCCACGACTGCGGCGAGGTGGTGTCGGTCGGGACGAGCGGCTCGGGGCTCGGCGTCGCGCCGGTCATGCGCCGCTCCCGGCCAGCCCGGTGCGATCCGCGACGAACTGCAGCTGCTCGACCGTGAGCGCGATCGTGCGGGACAACGCCCGACCGCCGTGGCCGACGCCGCGCTCCCGCCGGACCAGCACGGGCCGGTCGCCGCTGGTCGCCGCCTGCAGCGCGGCCGCGAGCTTGCGGGCGTGCAGCGGGTCCACACGCGTGTCGCCCTCGAAGACCGTGAACAGCGTCGCGGGGTAGTCGGTGCCGTCGACCACGCGGTGGTACGGCGAGTAGCCCAGCAGCCAGCCGAGCTCGGTGGGGTCGTCCGCGTCGCCGTACTCCTCGGTCCACGTCACGCCGAGCCCGAACCGCTGGTAGCGCACCATGTCGAGCAGCGGCGCCGAGCAGACGACCGCCGCGAAGAGGTCGGGGCGCTGGGTCAGCGCGGCGCCGACGAGCAGGCCGCCGTTCGAGCCGCCCCAGCACGCCAGCGCGGCGGGCGTGGTCCAGCCCTGCGCGACGAGGTGGTCGCCCACCGCGTGGAAGTCGTCGAACACGTTCTGCTTGTGCGCGCGCATGCCGGCGCGGTGCCACTCCTCGCCCTCCTCGCCGCCCCCGCGCAGGTTGGCGACGACGTACACGCCGCCGGCCTCGACCCACGCGAGCGTGCTGGCGGAGAAGGCGGGGTCGAGCGAGATCTGGAAGCCGCCGTAGCCGTAGAGGATGGTCGGCGCCGGCGCGAGCGGCCGCCCCGACGCGTCGAGCGCGTCGGTCCGCGCGACGACGAACGCGCGCACGACGGTGCCATCGGGGCTGGTGACCTCGATCTGCTGGGCTCGCACGTCGGGCAGGTCGGCGACGAGTCCAGGCGGGGCGGCCCACAGCGACGTCGCGCCGGTGCGCGCGTCGAACCGGTGGACCGTGGTCGGCGTGGTGTGGTCGGCGTAGGAGAACCAGACCTCCGGGCCGCCGTCGGGCCGCGTGACCAGGCCGGAGATCGAGCCGAGCCCGGGCAGGTCCACGGCGCCGGAGCGCGACCCGGTCCGGGGGTCGTGCACGGTCACCTCCGACACCGCGTGCCGGCGCCACGACACGAGCAGCAGCTCCGGGTCGGTGAGGTCGCCGCCGCCGTCGGTGAACGCGACGTCCTCCAGCACCGCGGTCGGGTCCTCGCCCACCAGGGTCGTCCAGTGCTCGACGCCCGGAGCGGTCGGGTCCGTGACCGCGACGCGACCGCGCGGCGCGTCGAGGTTGGTGTGCACGTAGAGGCGGCCGTCGCGGGCCACCCAGGCGCCCGTCTCCGCGTCGAGGCCGACCGCGACCTCGACGAACGCCGGTGCCGCCGGCCCGGTCGCCGTCAGGTCGGCGATCCAGACGTCCGTGCGGGGTGCGGTGCCGGCCGAGGCCGAGACGATGAGCCAGCGGCCGTCGCGGGAGACCGACACGCCGTAATAGTTCGTGTGGTCCAGGCCCGCGCCGAACACCTCGACGTCGTCCGCGGCGGGGGTGCCCAGCGTGTGCAGCCACACGCGGCGGTGGTACTGCGCCTCGTCGGCGGGCAGGTCCTCCGGCGGCAGCCGGCGCACGTAGAAGAACGCCTCGCCGCCGGGCAGCCAGGCCACGGGGGAGTACCGCGCGCGGTCGATCGGGCCGTCCACCAGGTCGCCCGTGGCCACGTCGAGCACGTGGAGCACGCTCTCCTCGGTGCCGCCCGACGACACCTGGTAGGCCACCAGGTGCCCCTCCTTCGACGGCTGCCAGGAGTCGAGCGTAGTGGTGCCCGCCGGGTCGAGCGCGATGGGGTCGATGAGCACGCGCTCGTCGTCCCCCTCGGCCACGACGACCACCGCGTGCTCCTGGTCGCCGGAGCGCCGGGAGAAGAACCGGCGGTCGCCGCGCCAGGCCGGCGGGCTGACGAAGCCGGCGCCGAGCAGCGCGTGCAGGCGCTCGGTGAGCCGCTCGGTCGCGAACGCGCCGTCCGCGCCGCCCAGCTGCGCGCGGTAGGCGTCGTAGAGGTCGTCCTGCGCGGCGGACCAGGCCTCGGTCACCTCGGACGTGGCGTCCTCGAGCGCGCGGTACGGGTCGGCGACCCGGTGCCCGTGGAGATCCTCGACCAGGTCGGTCCGAGGGGCCGGTGGGTAGGTGCGCAGAGCGGGTGCGGTCATGGTCCGCAAGGTTACGACGCGAGGGGGCGACGCGACGCGAGGCACCCGTCGGGAGCGTCAGGCCTGCGTGCGCGCGTGGCTCTGGCAGGATCGGTCTGTGGCAGACGACCCCGGCACCGCGTCCGACGCCCTGCTGCGCCTCGCGGCCGCCTACGGCGTGGTCCCCGACCACTGGGACTTCCACGGCCGCAACCGGCGGGCCTCGGCCGCCACGCTGCAGGGGGTGCTGGGTGCGCTCGGCGTCGACGCCTCGTCCCCCGAGCGGGTCGAGCTCGCGATCGCGCACGTCGAGGACATGCCCTGGCGCCGCGTGCTGCCGCCGGTGCTCGTCGTCCGCGAGGGGCGCCAGGCCCACGTGCCCGTGCACGTCACGCACGGCGACCCCGTCGAGGTCTGGATCGAGCTCGACCCCGAGGTGGGCGGCGGCCGGCGCGAGGTGTCCCAGGCCGACGTGACGGTGGACCCGCGCACCGTCGACGGCCGGCTGGTCGGCCGCGCGACGTTCACGCTGCCGCCCGACCTGCCGCTCGGCTGGCACGAGGTGGTCGCCGAGGGGCCCAGCGCGTCGGCGCACAGCCCCCTGGTGGTGACCCCGTCGCGGCTGCAGCTGCCCCCGGCGCTGCAGGGCCACCGCGCGTGGGGACTCATGGCCCAGCTCTACTCGGTGCGCTCCCGCGCGTCGTGGGGCGTGGGCGACCTGGCCGACCTGGCGGAGATCGGCTGGCTGGCCGGTCGCGAGCTCGGCGCCGACTTCCTGCTCATCAACCCGCTGCACGCCGCGGAGCCGACCGTCCCGCTCACGCCGTCGCCGTACCTGCCGACCACCCGCCGGTTCGTGAACCCGCTGTACATCCGGGTGGAGGACGTGCGCGAGGCCGGGTACCTCTCGTCGGCGGACCGCACGCTGGTCGAGTGGGCCGCCGAGCCCGTGCTGGCGGCGGACGGCGACGCCGGGCCGATCGACCGCGACGCCGCCTGGACCGCCAAGCGGGCCGCCCTCGAGGTCGTGTTCGCGGCGCCCCGCTCGGCCGCGCGGCAGGCGGCGTTCGACGCGTTCGTCGAGCAGGAGGGCGCGGGGCTCGAGACCTTCGCGCTCTGGTGCGCGCTCGCGGAGAAGTACGACGACGCTCCGGCGTGGCCGCAGGAGGCGCTCGACCCGGCGTCGGCGCTGGTGGCGAGCCTGCGTGAGGAGCTGGCGGAGCGCGTCGAGTTCCACATGTGGCTGCAGTGGCTGGCCGACGAGCAGCTGGCCGACGCGCAGCGGGCCGCGCTCGACGGCGGCATGGCGCTGGGGATCATGCACGACCTGGCCGTCGGGGTGCATCCCCAGGGCGCCGACGTCTGGGCGCTGGGCGACGTGCTCGCCCGCGGCGCGACCGTCGGCGCCCCGCCGGACATGTACAACCAGCAGGGGCAGAACTGGTCGCAGCCGCCGTGGCGTCCCGACGCCCTGGCCCGGGCCGCCTACCGCCCTTACCGCGACATGCTCCGCACGGTCCTGCGGCACGCGGGCGCCATCCGGATCGACCACGTGATCGGCCTGTTCCGGCTGTGGTGGATCCCCGAGGGTGCCGACGCCGGCGACGGCGCCTACGTCCGGTACGACCACGAGGCGCTCGTCGGCATCCTCGCCCTCGAGGCGCACCGGGCCGGCGCCGTGGTGATCGGCGAGGACCTCGGCGTGGTCGAGCCGTGGGTGCGCGACTACCTGTCCGACCGCGGGATCCTCGGCACGTCGGTGCTGTGGTTCGAGCGGGACATGCACGGAGCACCGCTGGCGCCCGAGCACTACCGGCCGCTGGTGCTGGCCACGGTGACCACCCACGACCTGCCGCCCAGCGCCGGCTACCTGGCGGGCGAGCACGTGGCCATCCGGGAGCGGCTCGGGCTGCTCACCGAGCCGGTCGAGGTGGTCCGGGCCGCGGCGCTGGCCGAGCGCGACCAGATGCTCGGCGTCCTGCGCGACCGCGGCCTGGTGGGCGACGACCCCTCCGAGCGCGAGATCGTCGAGGCCCTGCACCGCTACGTCCTGGCGACGCCGTCCGTGCTGGTGGGCGTCTCGCTGGCCGACGCGGTGGGGGAGCGGCGCGCGCAGAACCAGCCCGGGACCGACCAGGAGTACCCCAACTGGAAGGTCCCTTTGGCCGACAGCTCGGGCCGCGTGGTGCTGGTCGAGGACCTGTTCACCAACCAGCGCCTCCGCTCGTTGGCGGCCGTCCTCAACAGCTGATGAAGCTGCGTCGTCTCCGCGTCGTGGGCAACACCGGGTCGGGCAAGACCACATTCGCCGCCCGCGCGGCCGAGCGGCTCGGTCTGCCGCACCTCGAGCTCGACGCGGTGTTCTGGGCCGCCGACTGGACCAAGCGCGACGTCGACGAGGCGCGCGGGCTCGTCCGGGCGTTCGTCGCCTCGTCGCCGGCCGGCTGGGTGGCGGACGGGAACTGGACGTCGAACCTCGCACACCTGATGGACGACGCCGACGCCTACGTCTGGCTCGACTTCCCGCGCCGCACGGTCATGCCGCGGGTGGTCCGCCGGACGCTCCGCCGCGGCCTGCTGAGGACCGAGCTCTGGCACGGCAACCGTGAGGACCTCCGCAGCCTGCTGCGCCGCGACCCCGACCAGAACGTGGTCCTGTGGTCGTGGACGCAGCACGAGCCCTACCGGCTGCGGTACGAGCAGCTGGCGCGGGAGTCCGCGATCCCGGTGGTCCGCCTGCGCAGCCCGCGCGAGGCCCAGCGCTGGCTGATGGCTCTCTAGCCCGGCGTGCCTGCGGCCGCGCCACGGCGGGACGCTGACGTGACCGGTCAGTCCGTCGAAGCGAAGGCCTCCCTGATCGCTCGCGCGTCGACGTCGAGGAGCGACCTGTCCCGTTCCTGCGTCTCGGGAACGATCGTCCAGCCGTCACCCGCGTAGCGAGGGATGACGTGGAGGTGGAAGTGGGGGACGGTCTGGAAGGCGACCTCGCCGTCGCACACGAGGACGTTGATCCCCTCGCAGGCCAGGCTCGACCGTCGCAAGGCACGTGCCATGGCATGACCGACCGACCAGACGTGAGCGCTCGTGGTCGCGTCGAGGTCCTCGAGGCCGACCGCGTGCATGCGTGGCGCGACGAGAAGGTGGCCGCGCGTGACCGGGTTCAGATCCATGAAGACCACCGCGGTCCCGTCGTCGTGGACGAGGCTTGCCTCCGCTCGCCCGGCGACGATGGCGCAGAAGGTGCACTCGTGCTCGCTTGCCGTCTCATCGTCAGTCATGGGGCGGATGGTGCCAGACAACCCGACCCGTGCCCTCGATGTCTCTGGTCGGTGACGCTGACGGGGCCGACGCGACGGGCCCGCCCCCCGGAGGAGTGCGGGCCCGTCGGCGGTGCGGGATCAGGCGCGGCGGCGGTCCGCCTCCTGCGCGGCCAGCGCGCGGCGCACGCCGTCCCGGGACTCGAGCACCAGGCGGCGCAGTGCCGCAGGCGCGTCCGGGTGGGCGTCGAGCCACGCGTCGGTCGCGCCGAGCACGTCGGCGGACGCCTCGTCGACCAGGTCCGTGGGGTACAGGCCGACGACGATGTTCTGCGCCATCTCGCTGGTCTTGTCGGCCCACACGGTCTCCAGGCCCGCGAAGTACGGCTCGACGAACGGCAGCAGCAGCGTCCGGTCGTGCACGCGGCCGAAGCCGGCGATCGTCGCGGCCTGCAGGGCGTTGGGCAGCCCGTCCCCGTCCACCACGGCGGTCCACGCGGCCGCCTTGGCCTCGGCGGTGGGCACGGCCGCCCGGGCCGCCGCCGCGGCGCGCTGACCGGTCGCGGTCGCGTCGTCGGCCAGCTGGGCGGCGATGTCGGGCTCGCCGGCCCGGCCGCCGGTGACCAGGGACGTGAGCAGCTCCCAGCGCAGGTCGGTGTCGATCGACAGGCCGTCGAGCTGCGCCTGGCCGTCGAGCAGGTCGCGGACGGCGTCCAGCTGCTCGGCGGTGGCGGCGCGGCCCGCGAAGGACTTGACCAGCTGCAGCTGCGTGTCCGAGCCGGCCTCGGCGGCGCGCGCGAGCTCGAGCAGGCGGTCGGCGGCGGCCGTCTCGGTGGCGAGGCGGTGCTCGGGCGCCACGTACAGGTCGAGCGCGGTGGACAGCTGCCGGAGCAGGACCAGCACGACCGAGGAGTCCGTCTCGTGCGCGATGTTGTTCAGCACGAGGTCGACGAAGTCCCGGGCGGGCGCCTCGCCGTCGCGCGTGGCGTCCCAGGCGGCGGTCCAGACGAGCGTGCGGGGCAGCGAGTCGTCGAACGAGCCCAGCAGGTCGATCGACGCGGCCAGCGACTGCTCGTCGAGGCGCACCTTGGCGTACGCGAGGTCGTCGTCGTTGACCAGCAGGAGCGCGGGCCGCGGCACGCCGACCAGGGCGGGGACCTCGGTGCGCGGACCGTCGATGTCGAGCTCGACGTGGACCGTGCGGACGAGGCGGCCCTCCGCGAGGTCGTAGCCGCCGATCGCGAGGCGGTGGGGGCGCTGCACGGGGTGCTCGTCGGGCACCTCCTGCAGCACCGCGAACGACGTGATCACGCCGGCGTCGTCGACCTCGAGCGACGGGCGCAGCAGCGTGACGCCGGCCTTCTCCAGCCACAGGCCGGACCAGGCGGACAGGTCGCGGCCGCTCGTGGCCTCGAGCTCGGTGAGGAAGTCGCGCAGCTCGGTGTTGCCCCACGCGTGCTTGGCGAAGTAGGCGCGCACGCCGTCGAAGAACTCGTCCTGGCCCACCCACGACACCAGCTGCTTGAGCACGCTGGCGCCCTTGGCGTAGGTGATGCCGTCGAAGTTGACCTCGACGTCCTCGAGGTCCCGCATGTCCGCGACGATCGGGTGCGTCGAGGGCAGCTGGTCCTGGCGGTAGGCCCAGTTCTTCTCCAGCGAGGAGAACGTGGTCCAGGCGCTGGTCCAGCGCGTGGCACGGGCGGTCGCGAGCGTCGACATGTACTCGGCGAACGACTCGTTGAGCCACAGGTCGTCCCACCAGCGCATGGTCACCAGGTCGCCGAACCACATGTGCGCCAGCTCGTGCAGGATCGTCACCGCACGGCGCTCGATCGTGGCCTCAGGCACCTTGGACCGGAACACGTAGGACTCGAGGAACGTGACCGCGCCCGCGTTCTCCATGGCGCCCGCGTTGAACTCCGGCACGAAGAGCTGGTCGTACTTGGCGAACGGGTAGGCGACCCCGAAGGCCCGCTCGTAGAAGTCGAACCCGGCGCGCGTGATGTCGACGATGTTGTCGGTGTCGAGGTGCTCGGCCAGCGACCCGCGGCAGTAGACGCCCAGGGGAATGGTGCGGCCGTCCTGGCTGCTGAGCTCGCGGTGCTCCGCGTGGTACGGCCCGGCGATGACGGCGGTGATGTACGACGAGATGCGCGGGGTCGTCTCGAACGACCAGGTCGCGGTGCCCTTGTCGACACCGCCGTTGCGGTTCACGCCGTCCTCGACGGGCACCGGCTCGCCGACCTGCGGGTAGTTGGACACGACCGTCCAGTGCGCGGGGGCCGTCACCGTGAACGTGAAGGTCGCCTTGAGGTCCGGCTGCTCGAACACGGCGAACACGCGCCGGGAGTCGGCCACCTCGAACTGCGAGTACAGGTAGACCTCGTCGTCGACCGGGTCGACGAAGCGGTGCAGGCCCTCGCCGGTGTTCATGTACGGGGCGTCGGCGACGACGACCAGCACGTTGCTCGCCGCGAGGTCGTCCAGCCGGATCCGGGAGTCCGCCACCACGTCCGCGACGTCCAGCGCCCGGCCGTTGAGGGTGACCTCGTGCACGGTCGGCGCGATGAGGTCGATGAAGGTGCTGGCGCCCGCTGTCGCCGCGAACCGCACCACCGTGCGGGAGGCGAAGGTCGTCGGCCCGGTCGTCAGGTCGAGGGTGACCTCGTACGACTCGGTGGCGACGACGGCGGCGCGCTCGCGCGCCTCGGCACGGGTGAGGTTCTCTCCGGGCACGCAGGTTCTCCTTGTGAGACGGGTGGGACGACGTGAGGCACGACGGGCTCGTGGCCGGGTCGATCATCGCATCCCGGCCTAGGGTCGACGCGTGCACGCGACCTACGACGCCGTCATCGTCGGCGGGGGCCACAACGGGCTCACCGCCGCCGCCTACCTCGCCCGGGCCGGGCGCTCCGTGCTGCTGCTCGAGCGCGCCGACCACCTGGGGGGCGCCACCCGGTCGGAGCGGGTGTTCCCGGGTGTCGACGCGAACGTGTCGCGGTACTCCTACCTGGTCTCGCTGATGCCCCGGCAGGTGCGCGACGAGCTGGGCCTGCGGCTCGAGCTGCGGCGGCGTCGCATCGCCTCCTACACGCCCGTGGGGGACCGCGGCCTGCTGGTGGACACGGCCGACGAGGCGGCGACCGCGGCGTCGTTCGCCGACGTCGGTGCCGCCGGCGACCTCGCGGCCTTCCGGGCGTTCGGCGCGCGCACCGGCGCGCTCGCGGCGCGACTGTTCCCGACGATGACGGACCCCCTCCTGTCGACAGCCGACGCGCGCCGGCTGCTGGGCGAGGACGACTGGCGCGACCTGGTCGAGCGGCCGGTCGGCGAGGTGGTGGACGCGACGTTCGGCACGGACCTCGTCCGCGGGGTCGTGCTCACCGACGCCCTGATCGGCACCTTCGCGCGCGCCCACGACGCCGACGGTCGCGCGAACCGGTGCTTCCTGTACCACGTGATCGGCGGCGGGACCGGCGACTGGGACGTGCCGGTGGGGGGCATGGGGGCCGTCGCGGGTGCGCTCGAGGCGGCGGCGCGCGCGGGGGGCGCGGAGCTGCGGACGTCGAGCGAGGTGACCGCCGTGGATCCCGGGACGACCGGCGCCGAGGTGGTGTGGACCGACGCCGACGGCGGCGAGCACCGGGTGGGGGCGCGGCACGTGCTCGCGGCCTGCGCGCCGGCGGTGCTCGACCGGCTGCGGGGTCGCGTGCCCGCAGAGCCCGCGCCCGAGGGCGCCCAGCTCAAGGTGAACATGCTGCTCACGCGCCTGCCGCGCCTGCGGTCGGGCGTCGACCCCCGCGCCGCGTTCTCGGGCACCTTCCACGTGCACGAGTCCGCCACCGAGCTCGAGGCGGCCTACCAGGAGGCCGCGGCCGGCCGGGTCCCGTCCACCCCGCCCGTCGAGACCTACTGCCACTCGCTGACCGACGACTCGATCCTCGGGCCCGGGTTGCGCGCGTCCGGCCACCACACCCTCACGGCGTTCGGGCTGCACATGCCGGCGCGGCTGTTCGCCGCGGACCCGGAGGGCGCCCGGGCCGAGGCCCTCGCCGCGACCCTGCGCTCGATCGACAGCGTGCTCGCCGAGCCGATCGAGGACTGCCTCGCGCTCGACGCGGACGGGTCGCCGTGCCTGGAGGTGCGCAGCCCGGTGGACCTCGAGGCCGACGTCGCCCTGCCGGCCGGACACATCTTCCACCGCGACCTCGCGTGGCCGTGGGCCGAGTCGGACGACGAGGCGGGCACCTGGGGCGTCGGCACGGCGGATCCCCGCGTGCTCCTGGCCGGGGCGGGCGCGCGGCGCGGCGGCGGGGTCAGCGGCATCCCCGGCCGGGCGGCCGCGATGGCAGTGCTGGTGGCCGGCTGACGTCCTCAGGGAATACCGCGGCGCCCGCCTAAGGTTGCGCGAGGCACCTAGACCCCTCGGAGGACCCTGTGACGAGCACGCCCACCGCCCGCCCCGTCGTCGACTTCTGGTTCGACCCGCTGTGCCCCTGGGCGTGGATGACCTCCCGCTGGATGGACGAGGTCAGCGCGATCCGGGACATCGACGTCCGCTGGCACGTGATGAGCCTGTCCGTCCTCAACGAGAAGAAGGACGACCTGCCCGACCGGTACCGCGAGATGCTCGCGGCCGGCTGGGGTCCCGTCCGCGTCATCGTCGCCGCCGCGCGCGACCACGGCGACCAGGTCATCAAGCCGCTCTACGACGCCATGGGCACCCGCCGCCACCCCGGCGGCCAGGAGGACTGGTCCGCGATCATCGCCGAGTCCCTGGCCGAGGTCGGGCTGCCGGCCGAGCTGGCCGACGTCGCGGGCACCGAGGACGTCGACGCGCTCCTGCGCGAGTCGCACGGCGAGGGCATCTCGCTGGTCGGCGAGGAGGTGGGCACCCCCGTCGTGGCCATCGACGGCGTCGGGTTCTTCGGTCCGGTCGTGACGCCCGCCCCGACCGGCGAGGTCGCCGGCCGGCTGTTCGACGGCCTGGCGCTGATGACCTCCGTGCCCGGCTTCTACGAGCTCAAGCGGACCCGGACCGCAGGCCCGTCCTTCTGACCGCGCGACCAGCGCGATTGGCCCGTCCGGTTCGTCCCGTGTGATCCTGGTCGCCGTGCCCGCCCCGAACCGGGGCCGGGCCGGCGGCCCCTCGGGGAGGATCGGAGCGGCATGACCTCGGCACGCAACGTCCGGCTCTTCGTCATCGTCGACGCGGTGCTCGTCGTGCTCGCCCTGGTGCTGCTGTTCGTGTTCCTGGGCAGCGGTGGCGGCGGGGGGAACGCCGACGACACGTCCGGTCAGTCGCCCGCGCCGAGCGCCTCGGGCGGCCCGTCGTCGAGCTCGTCCGCGACCTCCAGCGAGCCCGTCGCGTTCGCGCTGCCCAGCGGGAACATCGCCTGCACCATGTCGGTCGACGGCGTGACCTGCACCATCGCCAGCTACACGTACGCGCCGCCCGTCGTGGCCGGGTGCACCGAGGTGACCGGCCACGTGCTCGTGCTCAACTCCGACGGCGTGGCGTTCGACTGCGTGAGCGGCCCGCCGCCCGCGGTCGCCGGGGACGACGTCCCGGTCCTCGAGTACGGCTCGAGCACGAGCGTGGGCGACTACACGTGCCGCAGCGCCACCGACGGCGTGCAGTGCACGGACGCGTCGGGCGTCGGCTTCCGGCTGGCCCGGGCGTCCTGGTCCGAGCTGCCCGGCTAGTCGGCGGACCCGGGTGGTCGGCCCCCGCGCCGACCGTGAGCGGGCGACGCGGGGGACGTCCGGCGGGTCACCAGATGCGGACGCGGTCCTCCGGCGCCAGGTACAGCGCGTCGCCGGGCTGCACGTCGTACGCGGCGTAGAACTCGTCCACGTTGCGCACCACGCCGTTGCAGCGGAACTCGTTGGGGGAGTGCGGGTCGGTGGCGAGGCGCCGGACGACCTCCTCGTCGCGGCCCTTGGACTGCCAGACCTGCGCCCACCCGAGCAGGACCCGCTGCACGCCGGTGAGGCCGTCGATCACGGGTGCCTCCTCCAGCGGCCGGCCCAGCGCGATGCGGTACGCCTTGAGCGCGATGGACAGGCCGCCCAGGTCGCCGATGTTCTCGCCGATGGTGAGCTCGCCGTTGACGTGGTGCGACCCGCCCAGCTGCGCCGGGGAGAACTCCGAGTACTGGTCGATGAGGGCCTTGGTCCGGGTCTCGAACTCCGCGCGGTCGTCGGCCGTCCACCAGTCCTCGAGCCGGCCGTCGCCGTCGTACTTGGAGCCCTGGTCGTCGAACCCGTGGCCGATCTCGTGCCCGATCACGGCGCCGATGCCGCCGTAGTTCACCGCGTCGTCGGCCTCGGCGTCGAAGAACGGCGGCTGGAGGATGGCCGCGGGGAAGACGATCTCGTTCATGCCGGGGTTGTAGTACGCGTTCACGGTCTGCGGGGTCATGAACCACTCGTCGCGGTCGATCGGCTTGCCGATCTTGCCCAGGTCGCGGTCCTGCTCGAACGCGTAGGCGCGGCGGACGTTGCCCACCAGGTCGTCGGCAGCCACCTCGAGCGCCGAGTAGTCGCGCCAGCGCTCCGGGTAGCCGAGCTTCGGGGTGAACGCCTCGAGCTTGGCCAGCGCCTTGGCGCGCGTCTCCTCGCCCATCCACTCGAGCTGCGAGATCGACTCGCGGTAGGCGGCCACCAGGTTGCCGACGAGCTCCTCCATCCGCGCCTTGTGCGCGGGCGGGAAGTGCCGCTCGACGTAGACCTTGCCGACGGCCTCGCCGAGCACGCCCTGCACCAGCGACACCCCGCGCTTCCAGCGGTCGCGCAGCTCCTGCGCGCCCGTGAGGGTGCGGCCGTAGAAGTCGAAGTTCGCCTCGACCAGCTCGTCCGTCAGGTACGGCGCCCGGTCCGTGATCACGTGGTACGCCGCCCACGCCTGCCAGTCGGCCAGCGGCTCGCTCGCCCACAGCCCGGCGAACGCCTCGGCGAACGACGGCTCACGCACGACCAGCCGGTCGAACGACCCCGCGGGTGCGCCCAGCGCGAGCACCCACGAGTTCCAGTCGAAGCCGGGCGCCCGCTCGGCGAGCTCGGTCAGGCTGAGCGCGTTGTAGGTGAGGTCGGCGTCGCGGTCCTTGACCACGTCCCAGTGCCCCGCGGCCAGCTTGGTCTCCAGCGCGACCACCCGGCCGGCGAGCTCCTCGGCCGCCTCGGCGTCCGCGGCGACGCCGCCCAGGGTCAGCATGCGGGCGACGTGCGGGCGGTAGGCCGCGAGCACCGCGGCGTACTGCTCGTCGCGGTAGTAGGCCTCGTCCGGCAGGCCCAGGCCGCCCTGCGCGAGGTGCACGGCGTAGCGGGTGGGCTCCTTGGCGTCGTTGTCGACGTAGAACCCGACCGCGCCGCCCGCACCCGTGCGCTGGAGCGCGCCGAGGGCGCCGGTCAGCTCGGCCTGCGTGGTGGCGGACGCGAGGAGCGCGAGGTCCGTGCGCAGCGGCGCGGTGCCGGCCGCGGCGACGGCGGCGGTGTCCATGAACGACGCGTAGACCGCGCCGACCTTGGCCTCGACACCGTCGGCGGCACCGCCCGCGGCGGCCGCCGCTCCGGCGTCGGCGATGATGTCCCGCACCTGCTCCTCGGCCTGGTCGTGGAGCGCCCGGAACGAGCCGTCCATCGCCCGGTCGGCGGGGATCTCGTGCGAGGCGACCCATCGGCCGTTCACGTGGGAGTAGAGGTCGTCCTGGGGACGGACCGCGGGGTCGAGGGCGGTGAGGTCGATGCCACTGCGCGTCATGCGGACAGCCTAGGGACGGCGACCCACACCACGTCGCGGCTTACGCCGAGGGCGGACGCGCGGCGCCGGTGCCGGCGGCCCGTGCGGCAGGATGGACCCATGCGCATCCACGTCGCCTCCGACCATGCCGGGTACGAGCTCAAGGTCGCGCTCGTCGAGCACCTGACCGCCGCGGGCCACGACGTCGTCGACCACGGCGCCCACACCTACGACGCCCAGGACGACTACCCGCCGTTCTGCTTCGCCGCCGGGGAGGCGGTGGTCGCCGACCCCGGGTCGCTCGGCGTCGTCATCGGCGGCTCGGGCAACGGCGAGCAGATCGCCGCCAACAAGGTCACCGGCGTCCGGGCGGCGCTCGCGTGGAACCTGGCCACCGCCCAGCTGGGCCGCCAGCACAACGACGCCAACGTGGTCGCCGTGGGCGCCCGCCAGCACTCGGTCGACGAGGCCCTGGCCCTGGTGGACGCGTTCGTGGCCGAGCCGTTCAGCCACGACCCGCGCCACCAGCGCCGGATCGACCTGCTCGCGGCCTACGAGGCCACCCGGTAGCTACCAGACGTAGCTGCAGAACGGCGCGACGGGCCACAGGAACGCCGCCGCGGCCGACTGCAGCGCCCCGGCCGTCTCCTCGACCACGAGGCCGGCCCGCGCCTGCGCCGCGAGCGACCTGCCGCCGAGGTAGGCGGCGCCGAGCTCGCGCACGTCGAGTCGAAGGTCCGCCGCGTCCTCGGTCCGGGTGACCTCGGCCGCCCAGGTGCCGTCCGGGCCGCGGTCGCCGGTGGTCAGGCGCCAGCGCCCGGCGTTCGCGGGCAGCCGGGCGTCGGTGACCTCGAGGACCACGTCGACCGGCGCGGCGTACCGACGGCCGGCGAGCGCGACGGGCAGGTCGAGCAGCCGGACCCAGAGGTTGTCGTTGACCTTGGGGACCACGGCGCGCGGGTCCACCAGCAGGTGCAGCAGCGCGTCGTCGACGGGCAGCATCGGCCCCTCGACGGTGGCCGTCAGGTCCAGGTCGAGCAGGAACGACCACAGGCTGTGCGTCGCCGCGGCGTCGAGCGCGGCGGCCTCGCGGACCCGGACCGTCCCGGCCGGGCCGCCCTCGGCCCAGTTCTCCTTGCGCCGGAACAGCGCGTAGGCGCGCACGTCGCCGGCCGCGTCGTGCACCGTCGCGATCCGCAGCGGCTCGCCGCCGTCGCGCCAGGCCGGCGGGTCCACCAGCATGCGGGTGCGCCACGCGTCCGTCGCCCGGGTGATCCAGCCGGGTCGGCCCGCGCCGGCCGCGCCGTGCACCTCGGCGACCAGCGCGCTGTGCTTCTCGACGTCGGCGGTGGCCATCCGCACGGTGAGCCCGTCGGTGCCCGGCACGTCGCGCAGCGCGGCGCCGCGGGCGATCTTGACCCGGACGTCGTCGGCGGCCGAGCCGTACCCGTAGCGGCCGTAGATGGCGTGCTCGGCGGCGAACAGCGCGGAGACGGGCTCGTGTCGCGCGAGCGAGCGGGCGAAGTGCGACTCGATCATCGCGGTCAGCAGCCCGCGCCGGCGCTGGTCGGGGCGCGCCCCCACCCACGTGAGCCCCGAGCAGGCGATCGTCGCGCCCGGGACGGCCATCTGGTGCTCGTACGAGGCGTGGACCGACGCGAGGCCACCGTCGGGGTCCTCGACCGCCTGCGCGCGGTCCCACTCGAACGTGATCGGCACGAGGGCGTCGGTCTCCGGGGTCGTGTCGAACGCGAACGCGAGACGGTCGACCTCGAGGAACTCGTCCTTGCGGCTCTCCGAGACGTCGACGAGGCGGTATCCGGGGGGAAGGGGGCTCATGGCGTCCATCGTGCGGCATGGGACGCTCCGTCGGCACCCCGATATCCGCGCGGCGGGCTGCTGGGCGCGCCCGCGACCTGCGGATACGCTCGCCGGGTGCGGCGGACGCGGCGGGGGGCGGAGCGAGGGCTCTTCACGCGCGCCACCGTCGTGCTGCGCCGGTGGAGCGGTCGCTCGCAGGAGACCCTGCTGGTCGCGCTGGTGCTCTGCGCGTGCGCGCTGACGTTCGGCGTGGTGCGGCAGCCCGCGTGGGTGCCGCCGTCGGCGTTCGTGCTCCTCGTGGTGGTGGCGGTCTTCCTGCTGCGGCTGCGCCCGCTGGTGGTGCTCGGCGTCGTGGTCCTCGCGTGCCTCTGGGGCTTGAGGTGGTGGGGTGCGCCGACCGTGATCCCGGGTGTCCTCGTCGTCGTGACCGTGGCGGTCCTGGCCAGCATCGCGTTCGCACGCGACCGCGAGCGGCTCGGCCTGCAGGGCGCGCCGGGCAACCTCATGCTGGTCGACCTGCGCGACCGGCTCGCCGCGCACGGCCGGGTCCCGCCGCTGCCTCCCGGCTGGCGGGTGGACAGCGAGATCCGGTCCGCGCACGCCGACGGGTTCTCCGGGGACTTCATGGTCGCGGGGGTGCGGTCGGGCGGGTCGGCCCTGGAGATCGCGCTCGTGGACGTGTCCGGCAAGGGCCTGGACGCCGGTGTCCGGTCGCTGCAGCTCTCCGGGGCCTTCGGCGGGCTGCTGGGCGCCATGCCGCGCGACCAGTTCCTCGCCGCCGCGAACCAGTACCTGCTGGACCAGGCGTGGGAGGAGGGCTTCGCGACGGCGATCCACGTCGTGGTCGACCTGCCCACGGGCGAGTTCTGGGTGTCGTCGGCGGGCCACCCGCCCGCGGTCCAGCTGCACGCCGGCTCCGGTCGCCTCGAGCTGCTCGACACGGTGGGCAGCCCGGCGCTGGGGGTCGTCGCGGGCTTCCGGTCGGAGCCGTGCGCGGGCCGCCTCGACCACGGCGACGTGCTGATGCTCTACACCGACGGGCTGGTCGAGACCCGGGGCGGCGACCTCGACCAGGGCATCGACCGGCTCATGGGGGTGGCCGACCGCGTGCTGGTGTCCGGCCGCGGCACCGCGGCGGCGGTGCTGGCGGGCGTGCGCCGGGGGGACGACGACGACCGCGCGGTCGTCCTGCTCCGCCGCTCGTGACCCAGGTCCGATGAGCGCTCAGGGCTGGATCGACGCCGCCAGCCAGTCCGCGTAACCCTCGCGCCCGGCCCCGGGCCGCAGGTGGATGTCGTCGCTGTACAGCCAGCCGCGGTTCCCCGTCGCCAGCGTGTTCCAGTCGAGCACGTGGGCGTTCGGGTACTCCGGGCCCACGCGGGCGAACAGGTCGTTGTCGTACGCGGCCCAGGTGCGTGGCACGTGCACGTTGACCAGGTAGACGCGGCGGTCCTTGGTGAGCTCCAGCAGGTCCCGCAGGGTGCGCTCGTCGATGGGTCCGTTGGTCCCGCCGTGCACGATGACGGTGTGCCCGAGGGTGCCGGCGGCGGCCGCGGCGCGGACCAGGTCGACCATCGCGCCGAACTGTCGTGACTCCACCGCGTCGACCGCGATGCCGCGGGCGGTCAGCTCCGGGGCGGCGCCCAGCATGACCGAGTCGCCGAAGGCGGACGCGCCGCCGATCTGCTCCGGGGGCGGGGGAGGCGGCGCGACCGGGGCGACCGCGGTCGGGGTCACCGTCGGGGTCGGGGTCGGGGACGCGGTGACGGTCGGCGTCGCGGTCGGGGTGTGCGTCGGCGACGGCCGCAGGGACGTCACCGCGGGCTGCGGACCCGGCTGCCACGCCCCGGCGCCGGTCGGCTCTGCGGGCACCTGCGCGAGGGCCGCCGTGGCGACGCCGCCGACGACCACCAGGCCGATGGTCGCCGCGACGACCCGCAGCACGGTCCGGGGCCGATCACCGCCCGGGCGGCGCAGGCGGGCGAGCGCGCGGCCGAGCGCGCCACGGCGGACGGGCAGCTCGACGGCCCGGTACGAGAGCTCGGCCAGGCCCAGCACCGCCGCGAGGCGCAGGGGCGTGGCCAGCCACGGCGACACGGCGAGGTCGACCCCCGGCCGCGTGAGCATCAGCACGGGCCAGTGCCACAGGTAGATGCCGTACGACCGCTCGCCGACCCAGCGCCACGGCTGCCGGCCCAGCGCCCGACCGAGCAGGCCCGCGGGGTCCGCCACCGTGCCCACCAGCACCGCCGCCAGCAGCGAGAACGCCAGGAAGCCGCCGCGGTACAGGGCGGCGCTGAACTCGTCGACCCACACGAACGCGGCCAGGACCGCGACGAGGGCGAGGACCCCGAGCACGTCGGCGACGCCGGCCTCGAACCGCCGGACGGCGACGCCGCGCTCGCGTGCCCACGAGCCGGCCCGCTGCCACGTGCGCCACGGCGTCCACACGGCCGCCATGGCTGCCCCGACCAGCAGGCCCATCGAGTGCGTGTCGGTGCCGAAGTACACGCGGCTCGGGTCGTTCGGCACGGGCGCGGAACCCCGGATCGCCAGGACGGCCATCGCCGCCGTGGACAGCACGGCCAGCACCGCGGCCACCTGCCCGACGCGGGCGCGGCCCGCGCGCAGCGCGAGCAGGACCACGAGCGGGAAGACCAGGTAGAACTGCTCCTCGATCGCCAGCGACCACAGGTGCTGGAGCAGCGGGGGCCGGCTCACCATCTCGAAGTACGAGCGCTCGGCCAGCACCTGCCACCAGTTCGAGACGTACCCCACGGCGGCGGCGATGTCCCCGCGCAGCTCGCGCGCCTCGCTCGGCATCGCGACGGCGACCCCGGCCATGGCGAGCAGGAGGAGCGCGAGGGCCGGCAGCAGGCGCCGCGCGCGCCGGGCGTAGAACCGGCGGAAGGAGAAGCGGCCGGTGCCCTCCACCTCGTCGAGCACGAGCGTGGTGATGAGGTAGCCGGACAGGACGAAGAAGACGTCGACGCCGAGGAAGCCGCCGCGCATCCAGGGGGCCCCGAGGTGGTAGACGACGACGCCCGCCACAGCCAGCGCCCGGATGCCGTCGAGGCCCGGCAGGTGCGGGAGGCGCGCCGGCCTCGGTGCCGGTGCGGCGGGCGGGCGGACCACCACGGGCGCGGGGCGCTGCGCGGTGACGGTCATGGTTCCCCCGGGTCGGTGCTCGATCACGGGGGGCGGACCCCTCGCGCGGCCAGGGTAGGTCGGTCGGCGCGGCGCGGACCGCGGGGACACGCGGGTTGGTCAGGTCTCGGGGAACCAGATCGCCCGGCGCAGCGCCACGCGCGTGCCGTCCGCGCTCAGCGGGGTGCCCTCGTCGCCGAGCAGGTCCAGCGCGCGCGTCAGGTGCCGGGCCGGCGGGCTGCCCGCGGCGTTGACCACTCGCCACCACGGCACGCCCGACCCGGCCCGGCTCAGGACCTGCCCGACCTGCCGCGGCCCGCCCCGCCGACGGCCGTCCAGGGCCTCGAGCCGGTCCGCGACGACCTCGGCGATCGTGCCGTAGGTCATCGCGCGCCCGGCGGGGATCTCGTCCACGAGGTCGAGCACCGCCTCGGCGTAGTCGTCGTCCACGGGCGCCGTCAGCCCCGCAGCGCGTCGGCGACCGCCGGCAGGGTGCGCGGGTCGGCCTGGATCAGCATGGTCGTCACCGCGGTCGCCTCCCACGCGGGCAGCTGGGCGCGGATGTCCTGCGCGGTGCCCACCAGGGCGATGTCCCGCACCAGCTCGAGCGGCACGGCGGCCGTGGCGCGGGCCCGGTCGCCCGCCAGGTAGTGCGCCTGGATCTCGTCGCAGGCCTCGGTGTACCCGAGGCGGTCGAGCACGGCCCGGTGGTAGTTGGCGCCCTTGGCCCCCATGCCTCCGGCGTACAGCGCGATGAACGGTCGCACGCTGTCGGCCGCGGACTCGACGTCGGCGCCGAGCACGACGGGCACCGTGGCGACCACCTCGAAGTCCTCGACGGCGCTGCGCTCGGGCGCGCGCAGGGCGAAGCCCTCGGCCAGCAGCGCGCGGTACTCGGCGTCCATGCGGGGCGAGTAGAACAGCGGCAGCCAGCCGTCGGCGATCTCGGCCGACATCGCGATGTTCTTCGGGCCCTCGGCGGCGAGGTGGATCGGCAGGTCGGACCGCAGCGGGTGCACGGTCGAGCGCAGCGCCTTGCCCAGGCCGGCGCCCTCGTCGGGCCCGAGGGGCAGCCGGTAGAACTGCCCGTCGAACGTCACGGGCGCCTCGCGCGCCAGCACCTGGCGCACGATCGACACGTACTCGCGCGTGCGCGCCAGCGGGCGCGGGTACGGCTGGCCGTACCAGCCCTCCACCACCTGCGGGCCGGAGGCTCCGAGGCCGAGGACGAAGCGCCCGCCGGACAGGTGGTCGAGCGTCAGGGCGGCCATCGCGGCGGCCGTCGGGGTACGGGCCGAGAGCTGCGCGATCGCGGTGCCCAGCCGGATGCGCGTCGTGCGCGAGCCCCACCACGCGAGCGGGGTCAGGGCGTCGGAGCCGTACGCCTCGGCGGTCCAGACCGAGTCGAACCCGAGCTGCTCGGCGCCGAGGACGGCCTCCTGCGCGCCCGGAGGGGGACCCGCCGACCAGTAGCCCGTGTGGTAGCCCAGCCGCATCTCAGTCCTCCCGGTCCGGCGTCGCCGTCGACGCCCGCGCCAGGCTACCTGGTACCGCGGGTATCGCGTGCCGGCCGGTCCGCCCGGGCGCGTGCCGCGAGGGTGTTGAGCAGCGCGGCCCCGGTGGCGGCGTCGTCGACGGTCACGACGAACGACCGACCACCCGTCCGCTCCACCTGCAGCCCCTGGCCGGTGCGCAGCACCACCCCGACGCGCCCGCCACGGCCCACGCGGTAGCCCCAGCCGCCGAACTCGGCGAACGGCCGCACGGCCACCACGTCCGCCCGGACGACCTCGTCGAGCGGCACCACCGCGCGCGGCCACCCGACCGCCGAGCGCACGGTGAGGCCGCGGCGGTCGACGGTCACGGTGAACCAGGCGATCGACGCGATGGCCGCGGCGACCACCAGGGCCGGGACCAGCACGAACGGCGTCGACAGCAGGAGGCCCAGCGCGACGACCAGGACCGTGACGCTGCCGCCCACCACGAGCGCCGCGCGGCTCTCGGCGTGCGCGACCCAGCTCGCGGTCTCGTCGGGACCGAGGTCGAGCACGGCGGCGGAGGCCGGGACCGGGTCGGTCGTCGGCTGGTGGAGGTCGCCCGGCGTCAGCCAGGCGCCGAGCGCGGCGGCGGCGATGCCGAGGGTGAACGCGAGCGTGAGGACGAGCCCGGTCGGCCCGGTCTGCGACGCGTCCGCCAGCCCGCGCTGCAGGTCGAGCAGCCCCACGGTCAGCGCGCTGATGAACGCGGTGAGCCCCAGAGCGAGCGCGGCGCTGATCCGGCGGACCAGGGCCGCGCGGCCCCAGAAGAACGCGAGCGCCCAGCACAGGACCGCCACGGCCAGCGAGATGATCGCGGGCGGCCAGAGTGCGCCGGACAGCGAGGCGAAGCCGTCCGGCCCGTCGGAGCCGAAGTGCACGGCGACCGGGTCGGGCAGCTCGGCCGACCATGCGCCGGCGACCACGAACGTGCTGGCGACGAGGGCCGCCGGGACGACGAGGGTCAGCACGGTGGTCAGTGTGCGGTGGGGGACCGGGCTCACCGGAGGGCCTCCTTGACGAGGGCTGTCGTGGTCTGGGGCGCGATGCCGAGCGAGCGCGCGACGCGGACCAGCGTGTCGATGGCCTCGTGCAGCTCGGCGTTGTCCTGGGGCGCGGCGGTGACGACGGCTCCGCGCCCGCGGCGCAGCTCGATCAGGCCCTCGTCGCGGAGCTCCTGGTACGCGCGCAGCACGGTGTGCAGGTTGATGTCGAGGGAGGCCGCCAGCTCCCGCGCGCCCGGCAGGCGCTCGCCGTCCGCCAGCTCCCCGCGCGCCACCGCCGAGCGCACCTGGCCGGCCAGCTGCGTGAACAGCGGGTCCGGGGAGGAGGGGTCGACGCGGAAGAGCATGGGACCAGGATAGTTGTTTGATGACAACTAGAACAAGCGGAGACGGAAAGACCCCGCCCGGCGATCGGGCGGGGTCTCTCCTGCGTCAGATGTAGATCGCCGGGTCGTCGATCTCGACGTCGAACGGCGCGGCCTTCGGGCGCAGGCGGATGGTCGCGGGGACACCCACGGCGATCGCGCCGGCCGGCACGTCGTGGATGACGACCGCGTTCGCGCCGATCTGCGCTCCCGGGCCGATCCACACGGGACCGAGCACCTTGGCACCCGCGCCGACGACGACCCCGTCGCCGAGCGTGGGGTGCCGCTTCCCGTGCCGCATGGTCTTGCCGCCCAGGGTCGACCCGTGGAAGAGCACCACGTCGTCGCCCACCTCGGCCGTCTCCCCGATGACCACGCCCATCCCGTGGTCGATGAACAACCGCCGGCCCAGGCGCGCGCCGGGGTGGATCTCGATGCCGGTGAGTGCCCGCGCGAGCTGGGAGACCAGTCGCGCGGGCAGCCTCAGGCCGGGCTGGTGCCACATCCTGTGCGCCAGCCGGTACACCCACACGGCGTGCACGCCCGGGTACCCCAGGGCGACCTCGGCGAGGGACCGGGCCGCGGGGTCGCGGTGCCGGGCGGCCTCGAGGTCTTCCCTGAGCGTGGCCAGGAGGTGCAGATGCTCGGACACGGTGCCTTCGTCCTGTGGGGGTGTGCAGTCGGTGGCGGGCGCGAGGACCCGGCTCAGTCGAGCAGGTCCGCGTAGAGCACGGTCGACAGGTAGCGCTCGCCGAACGACGGGATGATCGCGACGATGAGCTTGCCGGCGTTCTCGGGGCGGTTGGCCAGGATGGTCGCGGCGTGCAGGGCGGCGCCGGACGAGATGCCGACCAGCAGGCCCTCCTCGGCGGCGGCGCGGCGGGCGACCTTGACGGCCGTCTCGGCGTCGACGTCGATGATCTCGTCGTAGACCGTGGTGTCCAGGATCTCGGGCACGAAGTTGGCGCCGATGCCCTGGATCTTGTGCGGGCCGGGCGCGCCACCGTTGAGGATGGGCGACTCCGCCGGCTCGACGCCGACGACCTGGATGTTCGGGTTGCGCGACTTGAGCACCTGGCCGACGCCGGTGATGGTGCCGCCGGTGCCGATGCCGGCGACGAAGATGTCGATCTTGCCGTCCGTGTCGGCCCAGATCTCCTCGGCCGTGGTGGTGCGGTGGATCTCGGGGTTGGCCTCGTTGGCGAACTGACGGGCCAGGATGGCGCCCTCGCGCTCCTTGACGATCTCGTCGGCCCGGTTGACCGCGCCCTTCATGCCCTCGGAGCCCGGCGTGAGGATGAGCTCGGCGCCGAACGCACGCAGCAGGGCGCGACGCTCCTTCGACATCGTCTCGGGCATGGTCAGCACGACCTTGTACCCGCGGGCGGCACCGACGAACGCCAGCGCGATGCCCGTGTTGCCGCTGGTGGCCTCGACGATGGTGCCGCCGGGCTTGAGCTCGCCGGACGCCTCGGCCGCGTCGATGATCGCGACACCGATGCGGTCCTTGACCGAGTTGGCGGGGTTGTAGAACTCGAGCTTGCCGACGACGGTGGCGGGGGCCCCGTCGGTGATCTTGTTGATGCGGACCAGCGGGGTGTTGCCGATGAGCGCCGTCGCGTCGTCGTAGATGCGTGCCATGGTTCCTCTTCGGTCGAGGCTGCCGGTCCGGCCGGCAGCTGGTGGGGGACTAGCGGAGTCTGGGGCTCCGCCGGCGGCGGTGCGCCGGTGGGTGCGCGTCACGACGGGGTGTCCGCGCGAGGGGCGAGCGCTGGCGCGGGAGGCGGTCCCCGCTCAGGGGGTCCGCACGCGAAGGAGCAGCCAGCGCTCTACAGACAGCGACAACAGGGGCGCGACACGCAGGCGCGCACGAGGACGGCGGGGGCGGCAGCCTGCGCGCTCATCGCTTCGTCCTCCGAGACCGGTCCGACCGGTCGATCAGCCGTCGTCGCCCCGCGGGTGCGGGGCACGATCGGCCACGACGCTAGCGTCAACGCCGGTGCGCGCGCAAAGCATCCCCACCAGGCGGACAACAGTCGGACCCGCGCGTCCCGGAGCCGGGTCCGGGCGGCCAGGCTGAGGCCGGCCGGACCGGCCGGAGACGGTCGACCGCTAGGCCCCCGCCGGAGCGATGTTGACCAGCCAGTGGGTGCCGAACTTGTCGTCGAGCATGCCGAACGTGGCGCCCCACGGAGCCGCAGCGAGCGGGACGACGATCGTGGCCCCGTCGGCCAGCTTGTCCCAGAACCCCTGGAGCTGGGCGTGGTCCTCGCCGCTCAGCGACACGGACACGTTGCTCTGCGTGGCCAGCTCCATCGAGCGGGGCGTGTCCGCACCCATGAGCACGAACCCGTCGGGCGTCTCCAGCTGGCCGTGCATGATGTTGTCGGCCTCCGCGGGGTCCTCGCTGGCGTGGAACTCCCCGAACGTGCTGAGAGTGAGCTCGCCGCCGAAGACGGACTGGTAGAACTCCATCGCCTGACGCGCGGTGTCGCGGAAGTTCAGGTACGGGTTCAGGGACGTGGCCACGGGGGTCTCCTTCGACGCTGGTCGGGCTGGTGACCTTCACCCTTCCACGGGCCGCCGACAGACGACAGGACGGGCCGCGGCGGCGGTGCCCGTCGGGCGAGGTGGACACGTGACCAGGATCCGTGTATAGTTCAACTTTGGATCTCCCGGTCTGCGTGATGGTGTCAGCATCCCATCGCGAAGGATCGGCCCGGAGGTGGAACGCGTCGCTACGAGAGCGGCAGACGGCCATGGTCCGGGTGGCTGATCATCGACAGCCCCCAATGGCGCTGGGGGCGGTTCAAGCCGCGCGCAACAAGGACAAGCGGGCGCGGTGGGCGGTGACCTACAGGTGCTGACAGACATGCGGCCCCGGTGCAGCGTGCGACGAGAGTCGCGACGCAGCACCGGGGCCGTTGTCGTCCGTCGGCCCTCACGGCGGCGCCAGGCTTCGCCCGCTGGGACCCTGGCCAGACGGACCAAGGGTCTGGGAGGATCCCTGAAAAGGTGACGTAAGCCACATTTTGTCGGCACCCGAGCCGGTGCCGACGTGCACCGGTCGCGAGGGGGCCCCGGATGCCACTGTTCGTGAGCTACTCCAGCAGGGACGTCGCCGCGGTGCGCGCGATGGTCCAGGACCTCCAGCGCGCGCGCCTCGAGGTCTGGTTCGACGAGGAGCTGCGCGGCGGCGACGTGTGGTGGGACGAGATCCTGGGCCGCATCCGCGCCTCGGAGGTCTTCGTCTTCGCCGTCTCGGACAACTCGAGGGCGTCCAAGGCGTGCAAGGCCGAGCTGCAGTACGCGCGGGACCTCGGCATGCACATCGTGCCCGTGCAGGTGGGCCCGCTGGGTGCCGTGCGCGTGATCGAGCTGGCGAACCTGCAGATCATCCCGTACGTGGACCGCAGCGTGGACTCCGTGATCGACCTGGTGTCGGTGGTCCAGGAGAAGGCGGCGCACCCGCGCACGCTGCCCGACGTCCTGCCGGAGCCGCCTCCGGTTCCGTACGCCTACCTCCTGCGGCTCTCGGCCGAGATCGAGGCGCCTTCGCTGACGATCGACCAGCAGGCCGACCTCGTGCGCCAGCTGCGCGAGGGGCTCGAGGACGAGCAGGACGAGGGGGTGCGCGAGGACATCCGCACCCTGCTGCGGGCCCTCCGGCGGCGCAACGACCTCACCGTGCGCAACGCCGCGGACATCGACCGGGTGCTCACGCCCGTGGCCGACCGGGCCGGCGCCGGCGCGTCGAGCGCGGGCGGCTCGTCCGCCACGTCCGCGGCACCGACCGCGTCGGCCCCGTCCGCGGCGCCGAGCGCCCCCGCGGCGTCGACCACGTCGACCGCGCCGCGGCCGTCCACCGAGCAGGCGACCCGTCCCACGCCCGCGCCCGCGCCGGCGCCATCGCCCTCGCCCTCGCCCTCGCCTCAGCCGAGCCCCTCGCCGGCGACGCCCCGCGTGCCCGCCGGCTGGTACCCCGACAGCGGGGGATCGGGGATGCGCTACTGGGACGGCACCGCGTGGACCGACCACCGGTCGCCCGGCGCGCCGACGACGGGCCCGACGCCCGCGCCGCGCCCGGCACCGGTTGCGATGCCGAATCTCCCGGCGCCGCCCCGTGCGCCGGGGCAGAGCAACGTGCTGTCGATCGTCGCCATGGTGCTCGGCGTCCTCGGGGTGTTCTTCTTCCTGTTCGGCGTCGCCGGGATCGTCTGCGCGCTCGTCGGCCGCAGCAAGCAGGAGCCGCGCTGGCAGATCGGGCTGTGGATCGCGATCGGCGGCACGGTCGTCGGGTTCCTGGTCCTGATCGCGTCCTCCATGAACGGCCAGTACTACTACTAGGAGCCGGCCCGGCCGTTCCCGTCCTTGCCGTCGTCGGCCTGCCGGAGCACCAGCGACCAGGCGTTGACCTCGCCGAGCAGGATCTGTTCGGTCAGGGCGACCAGCGCGCCCGGCCGGTCCTCGTCGGACCCCACCGCGGCCATGCCGTGCGCCTCGGCCAGCCGCACGGCCGCGAGCGTGTCGGCGTACTGCCGCGCGAGCCGCCCGAACCCGGCGGTCGCCTCGTAGGTGTTGAGCGTCGCCGCCAGCGCACCGCACGCGGCGGCGCACACGGCCCACAGGGGTCGGCGGCCGGCGTCCGCCGTGCCCAGCGCCCCGAAGAACGCCGCCAGGACGAGCAGGACGGCGGACGTGGTCACCGTGGCGCGCAGCGCGGCGTCGAAGCGACGGGAGCGGTTGGCGTACCAGGCGGCCTGCTCGTCGAGCCGGTGCGTCCGGTAGAGGTCCAGCGCCTGCGCGCGCCAGGCGTCGTCGGCCGTCCTGGGCTCGGGACCCGACCCCGCCGCGGGGGCCACGTCCCGCGGGGCGTCGGCGGCCCGGGATGCCGAGCCCTGCCCGTACTGCCGACGAGCCACCTCCTCCTGCAGGCGGGTCGCGGAGTCGGGCCGGGACGCGACGTCCGGCCCGGCGGTGAGGAACTCGAAGTACAGGCTGCGCAGCCGCTCGGCGCGCGTGCGGGCCGCCACGTACGTGTCCAGCGAGCCCTGTCGGCGCGAGACCGTGAGCAGTCCGGAGGTGGCGGCGCCGACCGTCGCCACCGCGACGCCGGGCCACGCCGCCGAGTCCAGCCACGACTGCACGGCGCCCAGCACCGTGGTCGCCAGGCCTCCCACCAGGCCCAGCGTGACGTACCAGCGGTGCCGGTTCTGCTCGCGCAGCGCGGTCGCGTCGCACTCGCGCATGGCCGGCACGATGAGCCGCTCCGCCTGGCCGATGGCCTCCGCCAGGGCGGGGTAGGAGGCCGCGACGTCGGCGCCGAGCTGGCGCCCGGACCCCGCCGAGGGCGCGTGCCAGCGGGGGAGCGCGTCGAGCGCGGAGAGTCGGCCGCGCACCCCGTGCACCGGCGGGGACCCGAGCAGCCGGTCGAGCGTCGCGCGCACCTGGGCCGGGCGGCCGACGTCGACCACGTGCACCGCCCCGGCCGCCAGCAGCGCCGCGAGGTCGGCGTCGTCCTGCGCCGCCGACCCGTCGGCGATCGCGTCGGCGAGGCGCCCCGAGCCGGCCAGCACGACGACGGGCCGGTCGCGCCGCAGGTGCTCGCGCACCTCGGCCCGGGACACGTCCCCGCCGCCGACGAGGAGCGCGACCGCGGGGTGCCGTCGGGCGACGGCGCTCATCAGCGCGGAGATCGTCGGCACCTCGTCGCCCCACCGGTCGCCCGGGACCAGGACGGCGACGTCATGGTGCGGCTCGAGGTCGGCCTGGTCCGGGTCCCCGTCGGGGGCGCCCTGGCCGCGGACCCGACCGGCGGGCGCGACGCCGACCAGCCGCGGCGCGGTCGGGAGGGCCGCCGCGGCGGCGCCCAGCAGGCGGAACACCCCGGCGTCGGTGCCTCCGGTGACGACCACCGCGCCGCGCGCGGCCGCGGACCGCAGGACCTCGCGCAGGGCGGGTGCGAGCGACCGCGCCAGCTCGGGCTCCAGCCGGGCGGTCGAGCCGAACACCGCGAGCACGGGGTGGGCGCCGGACACGCCGATCTCTCGGCGCCGGGGCAGCGCGCCGCCGCGTACCGGGACGAGCACAGGACCCACGGCACCTCCCGCACGGGCCGACGGGTGCCAGCCTAGCGAGGAGCAGCACGCCGTCGGCATCATCGCGACCGGCACCCTGGCGAACGCACTCGGCGGTCTCCTGCCGGACCGGCGGCCCGGGCGAACCGGGCGGGCGCTCGGTTGTCGTGCCATGGTGGCGCGATGACACGTGCCCAGGTCGACATCTCCGCCGTCCTGACCGCCGTGGAGGACGCGTCGCCTGCCGAGGCGATGTCCGTCGCCGCTGACGTGCTGCGCCGGACGCTGGGCGTGCGGTCCGCGAGGTTCCTCATCGCCGACGCCGCCGGGAGCACGCTGGTTGACCCCGCGGACCCTGAGGGGCGCTTCGAGCTCGACGGCACGGACGAGGGGCGGGCCTGGCGCGAGCAGCGCACGGTGGATGACGGGCACGGGTGGGTGTACGCGCCCGTGACGGTGCGGGGCGACGCGCTCGGGGTCCTCGCGGTCCAGCTGCCGGCGCAGGACACCGGCCCGGGCGCTCCAGAGAGCGCGGACAGCCCGACGACGGCAGACCAGCTCGCGGCCGTGGCCCACGCCCTCGGCTACGTCCTCATCGCCAGCCAGCGACACACGGACCGGTACGAGACGGCCATGCGGTCGGTCGAGTTCACGCTCGCCCGGGAGATCCAGCGACGCCTCCTGCCGCCGGGGTTCGTGTGCGAGGGAGGATCCTTCACGATCGCCGGGTGGCTCGAGCCGTCCGCCAGCGCCGCCGGCGACACCTTCGACTACGTCGCATCCCCCGACCGCCTCACGGCCTCGTTGACCGACGCCACCGGGCACGACCTCGGCGCCGCCATGGTGGCGACCCTGACGGTGAATGCGCTGCGCAACGCCCGGCGGCGGGGCGCCGGCCTCGCCGAGCAGGCGAAGGCCGCGAACACCGCCCTTCTCGAGCACCACGGAGACCGCGGCTTCGTCACGGGGATCCTCCTGGAGATGGACCTGCGATCGTCCGGCGGCGAGGACCGCCCGGGCGATCGCACCGTCGCCCGGATCATCAACGCGGGGCACCCCGGCGCCCTCCTGCTGCACGAGGGACACGTCAGCACCGTCGCACCGGCCAACAACCCGCTGCTCGGGCTGCGCGAGCACGAGTTCCAGGTCGAGGAGATCGAGCTGTACCCCGGAGACCGGCTGCTGCTGATGACCGACGGGATGTTCGAGCGCAGCGCCGCGAGCTTCGACCTCCCCGGTGCCTTCCGCGACACCGCCGACCAGCACGCCCGCAGCGTGGCCCAGGGCATCTCACGCCTCTTCCTCGAGACGGTCGGCAACGACATCCAGGACGACGCCGCGTTGCTGCTCCTCGAGTGGCACGGCGGCACCACCAGCCGCACCACCCACCGCGGGGCCGACGAGGAGCAGCCGTAGCGGTGGACGTGGGGTGAGGTCGGCCTCGCGTGCGCGACACGATCGCGGACGGGTCGAACCCTGCACCTGCTCGGACGGGAGCGGACGACGGGAATCGAACCCGCGTAGCCAGGTTGGAAAGCTCGACATGGCAGCACTGTGATCTGCGGCGAAGGTGTCGAATCGTCGCCAGCTAGGACGGAAGTGGAACCGAAGCCACCGCCCTGTCGTGTGTCGCGTCACGCGAAGCGAACACGTCGCGCCGGTGACGGAAGGTAGGGGTAGGGCGACGCGGACGCCGGTCCGCGGCGAAGAGGTGCCTGACGCGGGATCGGGCCTGGACGACTGGATCGCCCGCACCACGAGCGGGTGAGGCGGCCGGCCTCGTGGGCGCGGGCGGTTCGTCAGTCCGGGTAGTCCTCGTCGGTGACGTGCTCGAGCCAGGTCACGACCCTGCCCTCGGCGTTGGCCTCCTGGATGGCGACGTGCGCCATGAACCGCTGCGGCGTGGCGCCGTGCCAGTGCTCCTCGCCGGGCTCGATGTAGACGACGTCGCCGGGGCGGATCTCCTGTACCGAGCCGCCGCGCCGTGCGACGTAGCCGATGCCGTCGGTGACGTAGAGGGTCTGGCCCTTGGGGTGGTGGTGCCAGGCGGTCCGTGCGCCCGGCGTGAACCGGACGTGCGCGGCGCCGACGGCGGACTGCGCGTCCGGGGTGCGGATCGTGTCGACGTGAACGGTGCCGGTGAACCAGTCGGCGGGTCCCTGGGTGGTGGGTGGCTGCGATTCGATGCGCATGGTGCTCCTTGGGTGGGGTGGCTGCGGTCAGCTGTCGGTCTGGTGATCGAGGCCTGTGGACAGGTCAAGGAGCGCGCCGGCCTGGTCGATCAGGGTCTGACCCTTCTGGCGGACGGCGTCGACGGCGTCGGAGCCGGCGACCCACCGGGCGGGGGCCTCGTCGAGCTCGGCGACCTTGACGAGGTTGGCGGCGAGCTTGGCGGGATCGCCGCTCTGCTGCCCGTTCATCGACTTCCACGTCGCGATGGTCTGCTCGGTCGCTGCGGCGTAGTCGCCGATCGACCGCTCGGGCCAGAGGGTCGAGGAGCCTTCGACGAGCAGCTCTGTGCGGAAGAACCCCGGTTCGACGGCGGTCACGCGGATGCCGAACTGCGCAACCTCGTCGCGCAGGGACTCGGTCCAGCCCTCGAGAGCGAACTTGGAGGCGCCGTAGGCGCTGACGAACGGCCCGCTGACGATGCCGGCGGTTGAGGTGATGGTCAGCACGTGGCCCGAGCGCCGGCGGCGCATCACCGGCAGGACGGCGCGGGTGACGTTCAACGGGCCGAAGAAGTTGGTCTCCATCTGGGCCAGGAACTGGGCGGGGGAGATCTCCTCGAAGAAGCCGGCCTGGAAGCTACCGGCGTTGTTGACCAGGACGTCGATCCGTCCGAAGCGGTCTGTCGCGGCTCGGACGGCCGCGTCGACCGAGTCCGTGTCGGTGATGTCCAGGTCGACAGGCAGCAGGTTGTCGTGCTCGCCGACGGCCGCGACGGCCTTGCTCGCGTCGCGCGCGGTGGCGACGACCCGGTGTCCGGCGGCGAGTGCGGCCTGGGCGATGTCGACGCCCATGCCGCGGCCGGCGCCGGTGATGAACCAGACCTTGGTGTCGGTCATGACGGTGGTACCTCCTGGTTGTCCGGCTTGCGTCAGAGGGTGAGCAGGACCTTGGTGGCGCGGCGCTCGTCCATGGCGCGGTAGCCGTCGGCGGCCTGGTCGAGCGGGAGGGTGAGGTCGAAGACCTTGCCGGGGTCGATCTGCCTGTCCCAGATCAGGGTGATCAGCTCGGGCAGGAAGCGCCGCACGGGGGCGGGTCCGCCGTGCAGGTGCACGCAGGAGAAGAACAGCTCCTGGCCGGGCAGGGAGACGCCGTGCGAGACGCCGACGTAGCCGACGTGACCGCCGGCGCGCGTCGCGCGGATGGCCTGCATCATCGACTCCTGGGTACCCACGGCCTCGATCGTGCTGTGCGCACCGAGCCCACCGGTGAGCTCCTTGATCCTCTCGACGCCGGCGTCGCCGCGCTCCTCGACGATGTCGGTCGCACCGAGCTCCCGGGCGAGGGACTGCCGGTCGACGTGGCGGGACATCGCGATGATCCGCTCGGCGCCGAGCTGCTTCGCGGCGAGCACCCCGAGCAGGCCGACGGCGCCGTCACCGACCACGGCCACGGTCTTGCCCGGGCCGACCTCGGCGGCGACGGCGGCGAACCAGCCGGTGCCCAGCACGTCGGACGCGGCCAGCAGCGACGGGATCAGGTCGGGCTCGGGAGTGCCGGGCGTCGCGACCAGGGTGCCGTCGGCGTGCGGGATGCGCGCGAACTCGGCCTGTGCGCCGGGGATCGCACCGGGTCCGCGGTGCACGCAGTGGGTCTGGTAGCCGGCCTGGCAGATCTCGCAGGTGTTGTCCGAGGAGAAGAACGACCCGACGACGAAGTCCCCGACCTGGACGTTCCGCACGGCGGCGCCGATCTCCTCGACGACGCCGACGTACTCGTGGCCCATCGGCTGGTGGTCGACGTCGTCGGCACCGCGGTATGGCCACAGGTCGGACCCGCAGATGCAGGTCGCTGCGAGCTTGATGATGGCGTCGGTCGGCTCGGCGAGCTTGGGCCGCTCGGTCTGGTCGACCCGGACGTCGCCGGTTCCGTACATGACGACTGCACGCATGGGTGTAGCCCTTCTTCTCGTGGTTCTACCGCTGCGCGGCGAGCGCGACGGCGGGGGTGGTGGTGGGTGCCAGCGCCCGTCGGGCGCGGGAGGTCAGTGCCAGGTAGGACCCGGCGGCCAGGGCGAGGCAGGTGAGGGTGACGACGCCCAGCGGCAGGATGCTCGCGGCTCCGGCGACGCCCACCAGCGGTGCGGCGATCCCGCCGAGGCCGAACCGGACCATCCCCAGCAGCGACGAGGCGGTGCCGGCCATCTGCGGGTAGCTGGCCAGCGCGAGGGTGGTGGCCGGGGGCGAGGTGAAGGCGGCGCCGCTGGCCAGCACGAGCAGGGAGACGACGACCACGCCGACCGGCATGGGCGACAGGCCGGCCAGGAGCAGGCCCGACGCCCCGACGGCGGCGATGGTTGTGCCGGTGAGCAAGGTGCGGTTCGGCCCCCAGGTGGCTGCGCTCCGGCCGCCGAGGTGCCCGAAGACCATGAACCCGGCCGAGTTGAGCCCGAACGCGAGCGCGTAGCCCTGTGGCGACATCCCGTAGATGCCCTGCAGCACAAAGGTGGCGCCGGCGAGGTAGGCGAACAGCGCGGCGTAGGTGAGGCCCTGGCTCAGCACGGCGCCGACGTACACCCGGTCGGACAGCAGTGCCCGGTAGTCGCGGCTGGTCTGCGTGAACCCGCCGCGGGTGCGCCGCCGCACGGGAAGCGTCTCGGGGAAGAGCGCCAGGGTGGTCAGGAGCAGGAGGGTCCCCACGGCGGCGAGGACGACGAACAGACCGCGCCAGCTGGTGACCGCGGTCAGCAGCCCACCGACCAGCGGCCCGACGACCGCCGCCAGGCCGCCGACCACGGTCAGCCGCCCGTAGAAACGCAGCAATGTCGGCCCGCTGTACACGTCGCGGCCCGCCGCCTGGGCGACCACGATCCCGACGCCGCCCGCGAGGCCCTGCACCAGCCGGGCCAGCACCAGCGACTCCACAGTGGGGCTGGCCGCGCACAGCAACGAGGTGACGACGTAGGCGACCACGCCGACCAGGAGCACCGGCCGTCGACCGAACCGGTCGGACATCGGGCCGGCGATCAGCTGGCCGAGCGCGAGACCGATCAGGCAGGCCGTCACGGTCAGCTGGGCGGTCGAGGTCGCGGCGCCCAGCTCGGCCGTGAGTGCCGGCAGCGCAGGCAGGTACAGGTCCATCGAGATCGGACCGAAGATCGTCAGCAGCAGCAGGAGCGGAGGCAGCACCCGACCGGAGGCGGGCCATGGATGCTCGGGCGAGAACGTCATGCGCCAAGAGAACCTGCGCCGTGCCGGGCCGGGGAGTCTCTGTCCTGAGGTGTACCGCCAGGGCACCCCAGACCGCCGTCCGACGACCTACCGTCGAGAGCATGGACAACCGAGCGGACGTGCGCGAGTTCCTCATGTCGCGACGCGCCAAGGTCACCCCTGAGGCTGCGGGCGTGATCGGGGGCGCCAACCGGCGTGTGCCGGGCCTGCGGCGTGGCGAGGTCGCCGCCCTCGCCGGTGTCAGCGTGGAGTACTACTCCAAGCTCGAACGTGGCGCGATCGCCGGCGCCTCGGCCTCCGTCCTGGAGGCGGTGGCCCGGGCCCTTCAGCTCGACGACACCGAGCGCGCGCACCTGTTCGACCTGGCGCGGGCGGCGGACGGCATACCGCCGTCCGGACGCGCCCGTCGGCGCGTGGCCAGGGCCGCCGCACCACGGCCGAGCCTGCAGTGGGCGCTGTCCGCGATCACGGACGGCGTCGCGTTCGTCCGCGACCAGCGCCAGAACCTCCTCGCCACCAACGCCCTCGGCCACGCTTTCTACTCGCCCGTGATCGGCGACGGCGGCCGCACACCGAACCTCGCCCGGTTCCAGTTCCTCGACCCCGCCGCCCGTGACTTCTACCCCGACTGGGACCTGTTCGCCGAGATGTGTGTCGGGATCATGCGCGCCGAAGCCGGCCGAGATCCTCACGACAAGGGCCTGCAGGACCTGGTCGGCGAGCTATCCACCCGCAGCGACGTGTTCCGGCGGCTGTGGGGCGCTCACGACGTGCGGACCCACGGCACGGGGACCAAGCGGTTCCATCACCCCGTCGTCGGCGAGCTCACCCTCGTGTACGAGGAGCTCGACATCACCGCGGAGCCCGGACAGGTGCTCCTGATCTACACCGCCGAACCAGGCTCGCCATCCGCGGAACGTCTCCGCCTGCTCGCCTCCTGGGCCGCCGACCCTGCCGATGCGGGACCCCGAGCGTCCAGCGCTGACCGGACCTAGGCCTCCGCTTCGGGCGTGGGAGCCTCGCCCTGGAACGAACGTCGCGGCGCCCGAGGCATCCGGCCGACGGCGTGCGGTGCTCGACCGACGGTCGGTGTCGCCATCATCGATGCGTCATCCGGCGCGCGTCGGATTAGCAATTCGCCGGTACCCGTGGTGTTCGCTGCCTGACGCGAGCGCGACGTCAGCCAAGACGTAAGCCTGCGCGCTGGACGAACGAACGTTCGGCACCGCTTCGTGCGGTGCCGAGGGTTTCGTCGTCTGTCGAGGTCAGCGCAGGGCTGTGCGCAGTCTGTATCGATCGATCGCCGCGACCCGGTCGGACAGCCCGCGGCGCACGCTGACCGCGCGTTGCAGCTCGATCGGCGGCACCCGGACCGGGCGGCCGTGCCACGTGACCGTGCGGAGCGCGGCCGCTGCGGTCGGGCCGAAGTCCGTCACCTCGGGCTCGTCGGCACGCGGTCCGATGCCGCCGACCCACTCGACGCGGCAGCCGAGGAACGCACGTCCCCACCAGTCGCAGAACCAGTCGACGCGCGCCACCGGCTCCACGAGCCCGTCGACGAGCAGGTCGCCCACGGCTCGGGCGTCGTCGCCGGCGACCACCAGGTCGAGGTCGGCGGGGGAGACCTTGACCCCCTGCACCGCCAGGGCGGCGCTGCCCGTGAGCCACCAGTCGATGCCGTCCCGACCAAGCCGGTCGATCACCGACGCCAGGGTGCCGGCCCACGGCACGGGGTCCAGACCGACCGTCTGGCGCAGCCAGGGCACGAGCAGCTCCTGGATGTTGAGCCACGCCCGGTCTAGGTGCGGCGCATCGCTCGGGAACGACTTCGTCCAGGCGTCCCCCTCGTGTGCAAACCCGCCGGCCGCCAACCCCGGGAGCAGCATCTGATCATCGGTCCGGACGACGAACAGGGTGCGATCGCCCTGCGGGCGTCGTTCGTACGTGATCCGCTGCACCGCCGCCTCCTTCGTCCCCGCGCCATGGTCGCAGGACCCACCGACACGGGAGGCGGAAGGTGGTCGCGATACTTGAGAGTCTTCGTTGTGGGTCTTCGGCAACGAGTGAAACGCCCGCTGGACCGGCGCCCGTTCGCCCGTCCGTCAGACGGGGATCGCCGGCAGTGGGCGCCGCGCGACGGCGGCCGCAGACCGTGCAGTCATGCCCAGCATCCGCAGCAGCATCTCCGCGAGCGCGTCCGCATCCGACTCGTCGAGCTCGCTCGTGGGCTCAAGTGCCGTCTGGAGGAACGCGAGCAGGCAACCGGCCGTCGTGATGACTCCGAGCCGGGCGTTCTCGATGGTGAATCGGCCGTCGGCGACACCCTGCCTGATGTCGCGCAGCGCCCGATGGGCGAGCCCTCGGTCCTCGGCCGCGTACGACAGGCCGACCTGAAGGAGCACCTGCGCGACGGCGCGGCGGGTCAGCGCGAGCCGCGCCGTCATCCGCACCCCGACCGCATAGATCTCGGCGGAGTCGGTCAGGTCCGCGGACGCCTTGTCGAGCGCGGCCCCGTACTCCTCGAGGATCTCCCCGACAGCGACCTCGAAGAGCTCGGACTTCGACGCGAAGTGGTTGTAGAAGGACCCGAAGCCGACGTCGGCGGTCTCGGTGATCTCCTGGATGCTCACGTCGGTGCCTCGCTCGGCGAGGATCCGCTGCGCGGCCTCGATCAGCGCCCGACGCGTCCGCTCCTTGCGACGGTCCAGGCGGGTCCGCTGCTCCTCAGGCTCCGCTGTCACGAGCGCCACCGTAACGTCTCCTCTGCTTGACGATGCTGAGATCAGTTCTGATACTATCATCACTAATCGGACCGACCAGGAGGCGGGAGGGCCCGCATGTCGCAGGAGTCCGCCGACGCCGCGGGCGGCCCGCCGCGCCGCGAGCGGCACCCTGCCGACCGCGCGCTCCGTGCGACGCACCCCGTCCTGCTGATGAACCCGAGGTCGGGCGGCGGCACGGTGACCCGATACCGGCTGGGCGACCGCTGCCGCGACCTCGGCGTGGAGGCCGTCGTGCTGCATCCCGGTGATGACCTCGTCGAGCTGGCGGAGTCCGCCGTCGCGCGGGGGAGCGACCTTCTCGGCATGGCCGGCGGGGACGGCTCGCAGGCCCTGGTCGCCTCCGTCGCGGCCCGCCACGGTGTTCCGTTCGTCGTCGTCCCCGCCGGCACGCGGAACCACTTCGCGCGCGACCTCGGCGTCGGCACCGGTGTCGTCGGCTCGCTGTCGGCGTTCGTCGACGGTGTCGATGTCCGTGTCGACCTCGCCGAGGTCAACGGCCGCGTGTTCGTCAACAACGCGTCGATGGGTGCGTACGCCGAGCTCGTTCGCTCGCCGGGCTATCGCGAGGCGAAGGTCCGCACCGCCGTCGAGCTGCTGCCCGAGCTGGTCGGCCCGTCGGCCGCGCCCGCCGACCTCCGGTATGCGCTGCCCGGCGGCGAGCGGGCCACGACGGCTCAGGTGCTGCTCGTGTCGAACAACCCCTACCGCCTTTCGGGCCCGCCGCAGGGGGCGGGTCGCCCGCGGCTTGACAGCGGCCTTCTGGGCGTCGTGTCGGTTCGCGTGCCGGGTCGTGCGGAGGCCGAACGGCTGGCCGCTCTCGACGCGGCCGGGCACAGTGAACGGTTCCCCGGGTGGCACGAGTGGACGACGAACGAGCTCGACGTCGCCTCCGGACAGCCCGTCGCCCTGGGCGTGGACGGCGAGGCCGTCACGCTCGAGGCCCCGCTGCACTTCGTGACGCGGCCGGGCGCCCTGGTCGTCCGGATCGCGCGAGCGCGTCTGCCGCGCAGATCGATGCCGCTGCCCGCCGGCGCCGCGAGCCCTTCGCCGTTCACAGCGCTGTCTCGGCTGGCGTCCGGCCGAGGGGCCTGACGTGAACGAGCGGGTCGGGAGTGGACCGGTGCCGGCGGGGAGCGGTTCCCCGTCGGGTGGCAGGGAGTCGGTCGAGGACTGGCTGGCTCGGCGGCTCGTCGACGCGGGTCCGGGGGTGCCGCCCGCGGGGTTGCTGCGCGTCCTGCGCGTGCTCGGCGGGTGGGACCGGCGGACGTACGAGGTGGTGGCCGGGCTGTCGACGCCGCTGCTCGACGAGCCGATGCGGGTCGTGTCTCGGGTTGCCGACCACTCGAAGCCCTGGCTGGCAACCGCGGCGGTCCTCGCCGTCGTCGGCGGGCCGACCGGGCGCCGGGCAGCGCTGGCGGGTGTGGCGGCGATCGGTGCGACGTCCTTCGTGGTGAACCAGCCGATGAAGCGCGCCGGGTCCCGCCGGCGGCCGGACCGGCGCTCGATGCGCGTGCCGGTCGCGCGGTGGATCCCCATGCCCGCGTCGACGTCCTTCCCGTCCGGGCACTCGGCGTCCGCCGCCGCGTTCGCCGTCGCCGTCGGAGGGGTCATCCCGCAGCTGCGGGTCCCGCTGCGGGTCGCCGCGGCCACGGTGGCCTTCTCGCGGGTCTACACCGGCGTGCACTACCCGGGTGACGTGATCGTCGGCGCCGTGACCGGAGCGGTCGTCGGCCGAACGACGTCGCGCCTCGTCATGAGAATGACGCGGGCGCGCTGAGGGCCATCGACCAGGTCGTCTCTGCGGGACGCGGCCGGTGGGCCAGCCGTCGAGCCTCGATGGCGCTCACGCCGAGCAGGCGTAGACATCCGTCGGTCGGCTCGTCGACGACGTTCGTGTCGACACGTGCAGGCTGGCGCTCCCGGAGTCGCAGCACCCCGAGAAGGCCGCCGGCCACGGCGCTCAGCGCGACCTCGGCGTCGGCGACGGTGAACCGGCCGGCGTCCTGCCCCGCGCGGACGTCGCGCAGCGCACGAGGCCCGAGGCCGCACGGAGCGCCGAGCAGGCCGAGATCGGAACCGGCCGCGAAGGCGGCGATCTCGGGATGGGTCGAGGCCAGGGCCGCCGAGAGCCGTAGGGAGACGGCGAACACCTCGGCGGGGCCGCAGAGGCCGGCGGACCCGGGCGTCGATCATCCGTCCCCAGCGTTCGAGGACCTCGTCCCTCGCGATCCGGAACAGCTTGTCCTTGCCGACGAAGTCGTTGGAGAAGGAGCCGACCGCCACGTCGGCGGTCTCGGTGATCTCCCGGATGCTCGCGCGGTTCCCCCGGCCGTCGGCCATCGGCCGGACGACGGCGTCGACGAGCGACTGGCGCGTCGTCGCCCGCCGCCGCTCTCCTCGGGTGGTCATGACGGCGGGCGCCTCGATGAGCGCCCGCCGCCTCCACCGGTGCCGCGCACCGCCCGGGTCAGGCGGCCACGGGAACGGTCGCCGGCTGCGTCAGGGAGCGCAGCTGCTTGTCGGCAGAGCGCAGCTGGATGCCCTGCACGAGCATCCCTGTGCCGACGACGACGTTGAACAGGCCGAACATCACCGCGAGCGTGACGGCGCCCACCTCGGGACGGGCGAAGAGCACGACGCCGAACACGATGGACACGAGGCCACCGACGACGGACATCGCGCGGTAGCCGGCCGTCGCGCCGCTGCGGAAAGCCGCGGCGAACTCGATGACACCCGTCACGATCGCCCAGCCGCCGACGAGCAGCACCAGGGCGAGGGCGGTGGCGCCGGGCCACGCGAGGGCGATGACGCCGGCCGCGATCTCGACCACACCGAGCACGAGATGGCCGAACAGCGGCTTCGCGGTGGGGCTGGCGAACGCGAGCCCGAGCTGGGCGAAGGCGTCCAGGAAGGCGTACACGGCGAACATGACGACAAACGCGCCCACCGTGACACCGGGCCAGGCGAGAGCCACGGCGCCCACGACGAGAGCGAGCACGCCCCGCGCGATGACGGAGCTGGCGACGGACTTGAACATGACACGTCCCTTCTGAGGTTGGCGTTAGGCCTGCTGCCTGACGCCCTAGTCATAACTGATGATGCATGACAGAACTGATGATGGCGTGCTAAAGTCCGATATGTCAACCGCAACCGTCCTGGGAGTCCCCGTGCTCGTCACCATCACGCTTCTGCTCACTGCCGCCTGCCTCGTTCCCGCCGCCGGCAAGCTCCTGGCTCACCCGCGGATGCGGGCGGCCGCCGCCCACTTCGGCATCCCGTGGTCCCGTTATCGCCTGGTCGGCGTGGCCGAGCTCGGGGCTGCAGCGGGCCTGCTGGCCGGCCTGGTGATGCCCGCGTTGGGCGTCGCCGCCGCCTCCGGGATGACGGCGCTCCTGGTCGGCGCGCTCGTTGCCCACCGGCGGGCGGGGGACAGCCCGCGGGAGGCGATCCCGGCGCTCGTCGCGCTCGGGCTGAGCGTCGTGTACCTCGCCCTCGCTCTCACCCACTGACCGGGCGACGGCTCTCCCGGTCACGGGCGAGACGGCGCCGAGGAGGACACCATGCCCGATCCCCGACCGCACGGCCCCGCGCACCACCCGGTGGTCGCCGAGCAGCTCAAGAGGCGCGCCGACGACCGGCAGCTGCGCATCGCCGACATCATCACGCGGTTCGCCGGCTCGATGCCGTTCGTCTACTGGCACATCGCGATCTTCGCGACCTGGATGCTGCTCTTGGAGCCCTCGCCGTGGCCGAGGCTCACGCTCGCGGTCTCCCTGGAGGCGATCTTCCTGTCCACCTTCGTGATGATCGGGCAGAACCGGCAGGCAGCCTTCCAGCAGGCCAAGGCCGACGACGACTTCCGCCGGCAGGAGGCCGAGCTCACGACCAACACCGAGCTCACGCGTGCCATCGAGGTGATGACGAGCGAGCTGCACGACCGGCTGCTCGGCGGCGCGACGACCGCGCCGGAGCGTTCAGCCACCCGATGACGAGACCGGGGTCAGGTCGGGGTGGAGCCCGCCCGCCCGCGAGCGTCGTCGGTCGCCGGAGCTCGGCCGGCGAGTTCGGTGAGCCCGGCGAGCCCCAGCAGCGCCGCACTGGTGGGGCTGCCGGCGAGCGCGATGAAGAGCGCCTCGCGGCCCTGCCGTCGGCGCGGTGCCTCCGACCATGCGATCACGTCGCGGTACAGGCTCGCGGCACCCGCCACGTCACCGAGGGTCTCGAGCAGCTGCGCGAGCCGTACCCTCGCGTGAGCGACATGCCAGGGCGCGGGAGCCGCGGCGGCGACCGCGAGGGCCCGTCGGAGATGAGCCTCCGCCTCGTCGAGCCGGCCCTGGCCCGCAGCGACAGAGCCGAGCCCGGCGAGCGCGAACGAGGCGTGATCGGCGAAGCCGGCACGCTCGGATCCCTCGAGCGCCGCACGGTAGGCGTCGCACGCCGCGTCTGCGTCGCCTCGCCGCTCCGCCAACGAGGCGGTGAGCAGTGCGGCGGGGACGGTGCCGACGTCGTAGTCGCCGTGCAGACGGACGGCGTCCGCCGTCAGCGCGGCAGCAGTCGGCTCGTTACCGGAGCCCAGCGCGCCGATAGCGCCGAACGTGAGCGCCGACGCCGCCCCCCAACGATCGCCGAGCTCGTCGAACACACGGCGCGCCTCCTCGGCCAGCGCGACCGCGGGTTTGTAGCGCCCCGCGCGGTCGTACGCGAAGGCCAGGGCGAGCTGCACCAGTGCGGTCTCCCACGGCAGCCCGGCGCCCGACGCAAGGGCCAGGCCGCGCTGCCCGGCCCCGACCGCCGCGTCGAGGTCGTCCTCCTCCGTCGCGAGATAGCAGGCCCACGCGAGCAGCTCGACACGGACCGGGAGCGACGCGTCCTGCGCAGCCGTGTACGCCGAGTCGACGTAGGCGCGGCCCTCCGAGACCCGGCCGGCGATGCTGAAGTACAGCGCGAGACCGGCCCCCAGCCGGGCGGCGACCATCGGGAGGCGCTCCTCGCTCGCGTGAGCCAGCGCCGCCCGCAGGTTGTCGAGCTCGAGCTCGAGCCTGTCCATCCATGTCAGCCAGTCGGGATTCCGCAGCCCTGTTCGCGCCGAGTCGGCGAGACTCGCGAAGTGCTCCGCGTGGGCCTCCCGCACGACAGCCAGCCCGCCGCTGGCCGCGAGCTCGTCGAGCACGTACTCGCGGACGGCGTCGAGCAGCTCGTACCGCGCGGCGCCCGCGGGGAACGAGGCGGAGACGACCGACTTGCCGACGAGCGCACCGAGGATCGACACGACGTTCGCTTCGCTGAGGCCGCGGATTGCCGCCATCGCGCACAGCGACGACAGGGAAGCGCCGCCCCGGTGCACGGCCAGCTGGTGGAGCAGCAGCTTCTCGTCGTCCACGAGGAGGTCGTAGCTCCACTCGACGAGCGCCTGCAGCGACGAGCGGGCCGGGTCGTGCACGGGCAGGTCGCGGAGGAGCGTCGTGCGCCGGTCGAGGACGGCGAGGATCTCCTCGAGGCCCAGCACGCCGGCACGCGCGGCGGCGAGCTCAATGGCGAGGGGCAACCCGTCCAGCCGCCGGACGATCCGACCGGCGAGGGCCAGCCCCACACCGTCCGGCTCGAACCCGGGCCGCGCCGCCCGCGCCCGCTCGACGAAGAGCTGGACGCCGGCGGGGCCGAGCGGCTGGACGAACACGTGCACCTCGCCCGGCAGGTGCAGCACCTCACGGCTCGCCGCCAGGACGCGGACCTGCGCACAGCCGGCGAGGACCTCCGACACGATCCGGGCGGCATCGCCGACGACGCGCTCGCACGCGTCGAGGACGACGAGCGCGTGAAGATATCGGAGCCGGGAGACGACCCGCTCCAGCGGGTCGGCGCCGCGGACCCCCACGGCGTCCGCGAGAACGTGGACCGGGTCACCGGGTCGGTCCACGCGTGAGAAATCGACGAGCCAGGTGCCGTCGGGGTAGTCGTCCTGGAGCGAACGTGCGGTCTCGAGCGCCAGCCGGCTCTTCCCGACCCCGGGCGGCCCGACGAGAGTGACCAGCCGGTGCTCGCAGAGCCGTGCGGTCACGACGGCCAGCTCGTCCGCGCGCCCCACGAACGACGTCGAGGACGCCGGCAGGGTCTCGCTGCGGGCACGGACGAGGGAGGCGACGTCGATCGCGGGGTCGTGCCCCAGGATGGAGTCGTGGAGCCGACGCAGCTCCGGCCCGGGCTCGACCCCCAGCTCGTCGGCGAGCAGTCGCCGTACCTCCTGGTACGTCTCCAGCGCCTCGGCCTGCCGCCCGCTGCGGTACAGCGCCAGCATCAGCTGCCCCCACAGGCGCTCCCGGAACGGGTTGCCGGCCAGCGCCGACCGGAGCGCGGGTGCCAGGTCACGATGGGCACCGAGCGCGAGCGCGACGTCGAACTGCTCCTCGAGCGCGTCGACGTGCAACCCGTCCAGCCGGCGCGCCTCAGCGGTGAACCACTCCGTCGCCGGTAGCGCCTGCAGTGCCTGGCCGCGCCACAGGTTCAGCGCCGCCGTGACCGCGTCGTCGGCCGCACGGAGGTCACCGTCCCGCAGAGCATCGCGCGTCCTCACGAGCAGGTCCTCGAACCGGAGCGCATCCGCCCGGGCGTCGCGCAGTGCATACCCCTCGGCCGTGCCGACGATCGTCGTGTCGCCAAGGGCGGCGCGAAGTCGAGCGATGTGGTGATGGATCGCATTCTTGGGAGATGCCGGGAGATGCTCCCCCCACAGGCCCTCGATCAGCGTGTCGACCGTGATCAGTCGGCCGTCCTGGAGCGCCAGCATGGCCAGGACCGCCCGGCGCCTCGCGCCGCCGACATCAGCCGGCATCCCCTGCGCATACACCTCGAACGGGCCGAGTAATCGGACTTCGAGCTGCTGGGGCTTGCGCGGCACTCTCCTCCTCGGCCGAGTGTGGCACGCACCACCGGACCGAGGAAGGCCGACCCCGGGCGGGGCGGGGGGGGGGGGCCCGGGGGGGGGGGGGGGGGGGGGGGCCCGCG
>NZ_JBGFQZ010000024.1:0-51982 GCF_041295535.1 Cellulomonas sp. ICMP 17802
CCGGCGTCGCTGCTCGGCGACAACCGGGCGACCGTGGTGCTCGCCCTCGACGCCTCGTCGGGGCCGGCCGTCGCGACCGCCTGGGCCGCGGGCCTGCCCGACGCGCACGCGGTCGCCGACCTGCGGGTGCGCACGGTCCGGCGGTCGTCGGCCACGGCGTCGGGACCCACGCTGCACGTCGCGGTGGACCTGTCCGACGCCACCGAGGAGCCCCTGCGGCTGGAGGCGGACCTGCGCCTGCCGGCCGACGCGCGTATCTCCCGCCTCTCCGACATCCACCTCTAGGCATCGCCGCTTCGAGAGGACCCGCACCATGCTCAGCTTCTACGACAGCCTCACCGTCCCCGGCCTGGAGAGCGTGACGGTCTACCGCGACGACGAGGACGCCTGCCGGTTCTACGTCATGCCGTCGACGCCGCGCATGGCACGGGACGACCAGGGCCAGCTCCTGCTGCAGCTGATGATCTACGCGCGCAACGTGGACACCCTGCCGCCCGAGGAGCTCGAGGCGCAGCGCGGCTGGATCGCGGCCTCCGTCGAGCTGCGGCTGACCGACGAGGAGGAGGAGAAGGTCCGGACCTACCTCAAGGACGTCGTCAACAGCGGTCGGTTCCTCTGGTTCGCGCGCTTCTTCTCGCTCGACGTCGCGCCGCGGGAGCCCAAGATCACGCTGCCCGCCGAGTGGATCTCCGGCGACGTGACGCTCTCGATGCCCACGCCGGGCGGCACCAGCACGATCACGACGTCGAAGCCGTCGCTCATCGGCACCAACGTGGCCACGCTGGCCGGCGACCTCAGCCAGGACGCGTCCGAGCTGGCCCGGCAGGGGGTGCTCAAGGGCGGCCTGCCGATGGCGGTCAACTACACCAACCTCACCTTCGCGGCGCGGATCCCGTCGATCACCGTGCGCATCCACGGCGACCGCAGCTCGTTCATGAGCGAGGCCGTCCAGCGGTACGAGGTGGTGCACACCGAGCACGTCCACACCTACGAGGAGTACTGGGGCGGCCTCATCTCGTTCACCTACGACTACTACCGGCGCTGGACCACCCCCGGCGTGACCGTGAAGCAGTTCCAGCAGGACACGCAGTCGATCACGCTCGAGATCGACGACTCCGACTTCCGCAACGACCCCGACTCGGTGGCCATCCGCGCCAAGTTCGAGGAGATGGCGATCAAGATCTTCACCGAGTCGGTGGTGCCGTCGATCATGAAGGGCGCCGAGGAGCAGTTCAAGGCCGCCCGCGAGGCGCTGGCCAAGACGCAGGACCCGTCGAAGCCGCCGCCGGACGTGTCGTCCACGGAGATCACCTCGACCGTCACCGGCACGGTCGACATCACGTTCTCCAAGTCCGCCGTGGTGCAGATCGCCAAGAACCCCAACGGCGCGCTGGCCAAGGACCTCACGCCCGAGGAGATCACCAAGGCGGTCACCTACCTGGACCTGAGCGACCCGTACTTCAAGGAGCTCTTCCTGCGGGTGCACGCCAACGTGAACTTCGAGCAGGACCCGGTCTACGGGCTCAAGGTCAACGTGGAGTACGACCAGCAGGACGACCAGATCCCGCGGCCGGTGAAGGGCGCCAAGTCGATGCTGTTCACCAGCGCCGACGAGGTCAAGACGTTCCGCCAGATCCTGGCCAGGGGCTCGGACGGCAAGACCAAGGACGAGTACCGGTACTTCTCCGAGATCATCTACAAGGAGACCGGGCAGACCATCCGGGTGCCGTCCTCCGGGTACCTGCCGGGCACCGGCACCGAGCTGATCATCAGCTACCGCTCGCTCGGCTTCGTCAAGGTCGGCGTCACCCTCGGGCCGCAGCCCGCCGAGGTCGTCTCGGTCCGGGTCACGTTCACCTACCCGCGGTCGACCGCACAGACCGCCACGCAGACCATCGAGCTCACGCCGGCGGCCCCGACGGGCCGGTACTTCACCTACACCGGGCACGACGGCGACCCCGACCCGTACACCTACGCGGTCACGTACGTGCTCGCGGACGGGCAGCAGATGGACGTCGCCCCGCAGACCAGCCGGTCCGAGATCCTGGCCGTCGGCAACCCGTTCGAGGGCCGGACCACGGCGACGTTCGTCGCGCAGGGCGACTTCTCCGTGGTGGACAAGGTCATCGTCGACGCCGCCTACGACGACGCCGACCACGACCTGCACCTGACCCACCACGCCGAGCTGGCCACCAACGGCGCGTCCGACCCGTGGTCCGTCGCGCTGCGCGACCCGGCCCGCACGGCGTTCAGCTACCGGACCACGGTGCTGTTCAAGAACGGGTCGAGCGAGCAGCGGGGTCCGACGCCGGCGGTGCTGGGCGAGACCGTGCTCGTGGGCGTCGGGGCCAGCGCGGCCCTCGAGGTCATGCTCGTGCCCAACCTCGACGACCGGTCGTTCAGCTCGGCCATCGTGCAGATGGAGTACCGCGACCCCGCCGGCGCGACGCAGACGCAGAGCTACCAGCTGACCAACGCCACCGCGCCGCCCGTGTTCCGCGTCCTGCTGCGCGACCCGGCCGCCCGCACCTACCGGTACCGCATCCAGCTGCTGGCCCTGGGCAACGGGCAGCCGTGGGACTCGGGCTGGCGAGAGGGCACGGACAGCGTGCTGCTGGTCCGGGCCGACACCCCGGCGACCAGCCCGACCCCGCCGGTGACGACCCCGACGCCGCCCGTCGCGACGCCGACACCGCCCGTCACGACCCCGACACCGACGCCGCCCGTCACGACGCCGACCACCCCGACGACCCCGGTGGCCTGAGCCATGGCCGACAACACGATGGCGATCGCCGCCCTGTCCGGCGAGACGTTCCGGCTGGCCCGCTCGCAGACGATCGCGACGTCGGTCAACCTCTCGATGCTGCAGCGCGCGGTCCTGGTGGTGGGCGGCGGGGGCCCGACGTTCAACGCGAGCCAGGAGCCGCTGCTCGACGGGACCGCGTACACGGCCACCGACGGGGTCGCGTACTTCCGGCCGCAGATCGTCGTGGCCGGTCGCCCGCCGGGACGGCGCCCCGGACCGGACGTCTGGTTCCTCAAGGACGACGCGGGCGACATCAGCCTGCAGTGGACGCTCGCCACGGAACCGCTGGCCGCCAACCCCGCGGCCGTGCCGCTGCCCTTCACCATCACCGCCGTCCGCATGGAGTGGGCGCAGGGCTCGTTCGACTTCGTCGCGCCCGGCCTGGAACCCGTCGAGGGGCATGCTCCCGACCAGCCCGCGTACCTGATCCACGGGGGCGCGCCGATCCTGCGCGAGAAGGCGAACGAGCTCGAGGCGGCGATGGTCCGGCCGGACTCCGCCTGCCGGCTCACCGTCACGTACACGTACGACTACACGGTGCAGGTGCCGGTCGACGGCGGGCAGTCCCCCACCGGGCCGATCTTCGACGGTCCGATCGTCCGCGACCACCGGCACCCCGTGCTCGACGGACCGATCGTCCGCGACCACCGGATCCGGGACGGCGTGCAGCTGTCGCCGCAGGCCGACTTCCAGGCGCTCGACGTCTCCTCGGTCGTCGCCGCGGAGCCCGCCGCCGCGCCCGTGGTCGGGCTGACCCGCCGGTTCGACGCGCAGATCAGCAACGTCTTCGAGGGCGCCGCCCTGTCGGCGATCTTCGCGGCGCAGCCGACCAACCCCGAGAACCGCTCGCAGACGGTCGTGCGCTCGGTCCCGTTCGTGTTCGAGCCGTCGGTGGAGCAGAACGCGCCGATCTACCGGTCGCTGCACGGCGCGGCCAACCTCACGGACGCCTGGGTGCGCGGCGACGCCGGCTGGATGTGCGGCTCCGACCTGCCCAACACGGTCTACCGGCTGCCCGACGACCTGCGGCTGGCGTGGGACGCCGAGCTGGGCGGCCCCCACATGATCCCGACGCTGCACCGCACGACCACCGGCGACATGCGCGTCCGGCTCCTGCTGCGGCTCGCCCCGTGGCACGACGTCCGCAAGCTGGCGATGGTGCGCAAGCTGGTCAACCTCCCGGCCGCGCACGTCGTCATCGGCGAGGTGGACAAGTCGATGCTGCGCATGGGCGGCTCGTTCCCGGAGGAGCTCACGGTGGTCGGCAACGCCGACGCGCCCGCGCCGCTGACCGGGCTGGACCTCACGCTCGACCTGTCGCTCGCCTACTACCAGCTGTTCTGCGAGCAGATCACGACGCCCATCGGGGTGCCCGGCACGGTCGACGTCGTGCTGGCGACCTCCCCGCCCACCACCGACGGCACGGCGAGCACGTCGACCACGGCGGCGGCCGACCAGGCCACGAACGTCGCGGTGTCGCTGCGGCTCGACCACGTGGACGACCTGCCCTGCACGGTGGCGCTCCCCGCGGTGTCGTCGCCGCGCACGGTGACGGTCACCAACACCTCGGGCGTCGACATCACCGTCGGCGGCGCGGAGGTCACGCTCCTGCAGGTCGACGAGGAGTCCGTGACGCCGGTGGACACCTGCCCGGGCCGCTGCACCGCCACGTTCCCGCTCACCATCCCGAGCACGGGGTCGGTCGACCTGCCCATCGAGCCCGCGGAGGAGGCGGCCACACCGGACGCGCAGATGATCTGGAACGGGGTGCTGTTCGAGCTGGTGGACAAGCGCCTGATCACCACGCCCGACCAGATGCTCAAGCACCTGCACGAGCTCGCGGGTGCGTCCGACTCGAGCCGCGACCTGACCGTCTCGTCGCCGGTCTTCGCCACCGGCACGCTGCCCGACCGCTGGAAGGGCCTGGTGAGCATCGAGGTCGAGGTCACCCCGCCCGGCGGTGCGCCGACGTCGGTGGTGCTCAGCCCGACCAGCCCGACAAAGACGATCGCCGCGCGGATCACGCTGGAGGACGTCGCGGCGGGCGCGCCCGGCGGCATCTCGGCCGTCGGCTTCCGCGTGCGCAACAACTACGCGGACCACCAGGGCCAGTGGACCACGAGCCAGCAGCAGTCGGGCACGGACCTCGTCGTCTACCCGAACGCGACGCCGGGCGACTGAGGGTGCCCGCGGTCGGGGCGGTGGTCAGCGCGGCCGTCCGCCGCCTCGCCGAGCTCGCCCACCCCGGCGGCACCTGGACCGACTTCTGGCTGTCCCCCGGCCCGTCCTCGTCGTGGGTCACGGCCTACGCCGGCCTGTCGCTGGCGCACGCCGCCGACGACGACCGCCTCCACGACGACGTGCGCGCGCTCGCCCGTCGCACGGCGGACCGCGCCGCGGACGCCCTGCTGGCGACCGCGCGGGACGCCGCCTGGGGCTGGTCGCCGACCGTCCGGCCCGACGCCGACTCGACGGCCTGGGCCGTGCGCCTGCTGTGCGCGACGGGCCGGCCGGTCGACGCGCGCACGTGGCAGTTCCTCGACGAGCACGACGGGGTCGCGGGCGCGCACACCTACGCGGGCTCGCGCGCCGCCGGCCGGTGGTCCGCGGCCATGCCCGAGGTCACCGCCGCGGTCCTGCTGGCGCGGTACGAGGGCGGCCGGCTCACCCGCGACGAGCTCGCCGCGCAGTGGGTCCAGCACTTCGGCGCCGACCGCCGCTGGTCCAGCCACTGGTGGCCGACGCCCGAGCACCCGACCGCGATCGTGCTCACCGCCTGGCAGTGCGCCGGGCGCCCCACGGCCGCCGCTCCCGTGCTGGGCAGCGCCGGTGGCGCCGCCGACCTCGTCCGGATCGCCGCCGCTCCCGGGCTGGGCACGGCCGGTGGCGCCGCCGACCTCGTCCGGATCGCCGCCGCGACCGGCGGGCCGGCCCCGGTCGACCGGCTGCTGGCGGCCGCCCTGCCGGACGGGCAGTGGCCCGGCACGACCGTGCTGGCCGTGCCGCCGGCCCACGCGGGACAGGCACCCACCCGCACCACCGACGCACGCGGGGTCGTGAGCACGGCCACGGCCTTGGACGCCCTGCTCGCCACCCGACCCTGGCCGTCGGCGCCCACCGCCGCCACCGTCCGTCCGGGACGCGACGACCGCTGGGACCACCTCGTCGGCGCGGCCGCCGCCGGCCAGGGCGTCGATCCCGACGATGCCGTCGCCGTCTTCCGCGCGCTCACCCGCGAGAGCCTGACGGCGCCGTCGCCGTGGCCGGCCGAACAGCTGTCGTCGCTGGCCGCGGGCCGGCCGGTCGAGCTCTCCGTGCAGCTCGCCGTCCACCCCGACCCCGCGCTGCGGCTGGCCTGCGAGGTGGGCGACCCGCGACTGCCGCCTCACCGGCGCGCGCGCTCGGGCGTGGCCGCGCTTGCCCGGACCGCGGACCTGCTCGGCGTCGCGGACGCCTGGCACGCCGCCCGGGACGTGCTCGCGGTGCTCGCCGACCGCGACCTGCCCGTGCCGGACGGGAGCCGGTTCTGGCTCTGGGGCGGGCTCGACCTGCACGCCGACTCCACGGTCACGCTCAAGGCCTACCTGGCGACGCACGGGGGCGACGTGCCGGGCTGGCAGGCGCGCGAGTCCGCCGCCCTCGCTGCCGCCGGTGTGCCGGAGGGCTCGCCCGTGCGCGCCGCGACCGCACTGCTGGCCGCGGCCGGCTGGTGCCAGCAGATCGGGGTGGGCCTGGCGGCCGACGGCCGGTGGGGGCTCAAGGTGTACTACGAGCTCACCGGGTGGCGTCCCGAGCTGGTCAGCGACGTGCTGGCGGCGTGCCGGCTGCCCGACGAGGTGGCCAGCCTGACCCCCGAGGTCCCCGGCGTCCTGCGCGCCTCCCTCGCCGCACGCCAGCGCGCGGGCGTCTCGCTGCGGGTCGACCCCGCGACGGGCGCCGTGAGCGAGCTGACCGTGACCTGCGCGTTCCCGCCGCCGCTCGTCGGCCGCGACGAGCTGGACGAGCGCGTGCTGCGCTGGCTCGCGTCGACCGGGGCCGAGACCGCCCCCCTCGCGGCACTCCTGGCGGCCGCCGCGCCGACCTGGCGCGACGCCCCGCCGCTGGAGCGCCGGCTGAGCCTGTTCACCCGGAGCCTGAGCCGCACCCGGACGACGACCACCGTCTACGTGCGGCCCGGCCCGGTCATGCCAGGGTGACCCAGGGCGACCGCCACGCGGGCGGCTCGAACGCCTCCGACCAGTAGGCGGTCTCGCGGGCGATCAGCCCGTCCCGGAACTCGAAGATGAATGTGCTGAGGTACACCGGGCCGTCGTAGTCCAGCGACGCCTCCGCGACCACGAGGTCGCCCGCCGCGAGCAGGCGGCGCGGCGTGATCGTCGGCAGCACCGGGAACGCGCCGTAGACCCCGCGCCGGGCGTCGCCGCCGACGATCGTCTCCCCCGACTGCGGCCAGTCCATGACCGCATCCTCGTGGAACAGGTCGTCCATCACCTCGACCTTGCGGTCGTTGAGGCACTGGATCAGCCGCTCGACCACCGCCCGGTTCTCGGCCTCGGACATCGCGCTCACCGCCCGCGCGCGTAGTCGCTCGCGCCGTACCAGTCGACGACCACGACCGGCTCGTCCCCGACCACCCAGGCGTCGTGCCCCTGGGGCAGCGACGTGACGTCGCCGGCCGTGGCCTCCAGCTCGGTGCCGTCGTCCATGCGGACGGCCAGCCGACCGCTCACGTGGTACTGGAAGTGCGGCGCCTCGCAGCTGGGCGTGCCCGCGATCGGCTTCACGTCGACCGACCAGCGCCAGCCCGGCTCGAGCACCAACCGGCCGATGTCGCTGTCCCCGACCGTCACGATCTCTGCTCTGCCGTGCGGGAACTCCCGGATCTCGTCGGGCGCCTGGAACGTCTTGTGCGCTGTCTCCTGCATCTGTCCGGCCTCCTCGCTGATCGGGCGTTCTGTCCTGATATGAGCCTGGTTCTGCTATCCTGACCTTCTAGTAGGTAGGTGTCAATGGATCTCACCCGGCGGAGGATGCAGGCATGACCCAGACCGACACGCGCGCGACGCCCGACACCCGCACGCGGATCCTGGACGTCGCCGAGCGCCTCGTGCAGACGCGCGGGTTCAACGGGTTCAGCTACGCCGACGTGGCCACCGAGCTCGGCATCGCCAAGCCGAGCCTGCACTACCACTTCGCGACCAAGGCCGACCTGGGCGAGGCCCTCATCCGCCGCTACGCGGAGCGGTTCGCCGCGGCCCTGACCGCGATCGGCGAGCGCCCCGACGACGCCCGGCGCAAGCTCGACGCGTACGCCGCCCTGTACACCGACGTGCTGCGCGACCAGCGGATGTGCCTGTGCGGCATGCTCGCGGCCGAGTACCCCACGCTCCCGGAGCCCATGCGCGAGGCGGTCACCGCGTTCTTCGACCTCAACGAGTCCTGGCTCGAGCAGGTGCTCGACGCGGGCCGCGCCGACGGCGCGCTCCGGCTCACCGGCCCGTCGGAGGACGCCGCCCGGATCATCGTCGGCGGCCTCGAGGGCGCGATGCTCGTGGCCCGGTCGCACGGCGACCCCGCGCGGTTCGAGACCGCGGCCGGCCGGCTGATCGCCGACGTCACGGGGCTCGCGACAACGCACTGACGCCGAACGGCCCCGGCGCGGGCGCGCGGGGCCGTTCAGGACGTGCGGGAGGGGAGGTCAGGCGATGCGACCGCTGACGCTCTCCTCGTCGCCGATCTTGTGCACGACGATCGAGTTGGTCGAGCCCACCACGCCGACCGGCGCACCGGCGACGACGACGACGTAGTCGCCGATCTCGGCCAGCCCGTTGGCGCGCAGCGTCGAGTCGACCTGGTTGACCATCGCGTCGGTGTTCTCGACCGGCGGCACCTGGTACGTCTGCAGGCCCCAGCTGAGCGAGAGCACGTTGCGGACGTCCTCGTTCGGCGTGAAGGCGAGCAGCGGGATCGCCGAGCGCAGGCGCGACATGCGGCGGGCGGAGTCGCCCGACTGCGTGAACGTCACCAGGTACTTGACGTCGAGCGTCTCGCCGATCTCGGCCGCGGCCCGCGTGATGGCGCCACCGCGCGTGTGCGGGGTCGAGCCCAGCGGAGCGATCCGCTCGCGGCCCAGCTCCTCGGTCGCCTCGATGATCCGCGCCATCGTGCGCACGGTCTCGATCGGGTAGTCGCCCACGCTGGTCTCGCCCGAGAGCATGACCGCGTCGGCGCCGTCGAGCACCGCGTTGGCGCAGTCGGACGTCTCGGCGCGCGTCGGGCGCGGGTTGGTGGTCATCGACTCGAGCACCTGCGTGGCGACGATGACCGGCTTGGCGCTGCGGCGGGCCAGCTCGACGGCGCGCTTCTGCACCAGCGGGACCTGCTCGAGGGGCAGCTCGACGCCCAGGTCGCCGCGGGCGACCATGATGCCGTCGAACGCCGCGATGATCTCGGCCAGGTTCTCGACGGCCTGCGGCTTCTCGATCTTGGCGATGACCGGGACGACCCGGTTCTCCTCCTCCATGATCCGGCGCACGTCGGTGTAGTCCTCGGCCGACCGCACGAACGACAGCGCGATGATGTCGGCGCCGACGTTGAGGGCCCAGCGCAGGTCCTCCTCGTCCTTGTCGCTCATCGCGGGCACCGACACGGCGACGCCGGGGAGGTTGAGGCCCTTGTTGTTCGAGACGGGGCCGGGGACCTCGACGCGGGTCACCACGCGCGGGCCCTCGACGGCGGTCACGCGGACCAGGACCTTGCCGTCGTCGATGAGGATCGGGTCGCCCACGCGGGCGTCGTTCGGCAGGCCCTTGTGCGTCGTCGAGACGAGCTCCTTGGTGCCCTCGACGTCCTCGGTCGTGATGGTGAACGTGTCACCGACCGCCAGGTCGTGCTTGCCGTCCTTGAACCGGCCGAGCCGGATCTTGGGGCCCTGCAGGTCGACCAGCACGGCGACCGAGCGGCCCGAGGCCTGCGCGGCGGCGCGGACGTTGTCGTACACCTTCTTGTGCACGTCGGTGTCACCGTGGCTGCGGTTGAGCCGCGCCACGTCCATCCCGGCATCGACGAGGGCCTGGATCTGCTCGGCGGACTCCGTCGCGGGGCCGATGGTGCAGACGATCTTTGCTCTACGCATGAAGCGAGCCTATGCCTTCCGTGTTTTCGAGGTCGGACCGAAAGTCCCGTCCGGCCACCATGGCCGGCCGGTAGAGGACGCCGGTCCGGAGGGGTTCAGGGGCGCAGCGCCACGGTGCTGGCGGTGACCGGGGAGGGCAGCTCCGTGCTGCCCGAGAGGTAGGTGTCCACGGCCGCGGCGGCCGCACGGCCCTCGGCGATCGCCCACACGATGAGCGACTGCCCGCGGCCCGCGTCGCCCGCGACGAACACGCCGGGGACGGTCGTCGCGTAGTCGTCGGACCGCGCGACCAGGCCGCGCGGCGTGAGCTCGATGCCGATCTGCGCGGTCAGCGGGTCGACCTCGGGACCGGTGAAGCCCATCGCCACCAGCACCAGGTCGGCGGGGATCTCCCGCTCGGTGCCGGGCGTGGGCACGCGGCGCCCGTCGGACAGGTACTGCGTCGTCGCCAGCTTCAGCGCGCGCACGGTGCCCGTCTCGTCGCCCACGAACTCGACGGTCGACGCGAGGTAGTCGCGCTCCCCGCCCTCGGCGTGCGAGGACGACACCTCGAAGAGGATCGGGTCGGTCGGCCACGGCTGGTGCGCGGGGCGGTCCTCCGGCGGGCGCTTGCCGATGGCCAGCGTGGTCACCGAGGCGGCGCCCTGGCGCAGCGCGGTGCCGAGGCAGTCCGAGCCGGTGTCGCCGCCGCCGATGATGATGACGTGCTTGCCCTCGGCGGTGATCTGGTCCTCGACCGGCTTGCCGGCCGCGACCGCGTTGGCCTGGTGCAGGAACTCCATGGCGACGTGCACGCCGCCCAGCTCCTTGCCCGGCACCTGCAGCTCGCGCGGCACGGTGGCGCCGGTCGCGATCACGATGGCGTCGTAGCGCGCCTGCAGCTGCGGCCAGGTGACGTCGCGGCCGACCTCGACGCCCGGCCGGAACCGGGTGCCCTCGGCCTCCATCTGCGCCAGGCGGCGGTCGATGTGGACCTTCTCGAGCTTGAAGTCGGGCACGCCGTAGCGCATGAGGCCGCCGATGGCGTCGTCGCGCTCGTAGACCGCGACCGTGTGCCCGGCGCGCGTCAGCTGCTGCGCCGCGGCCATGCCGGCCGGGCCCGAACCCACCACGGCGACCGTGTGACCGGTCAGCCGCTGCGGCACCTGCGGCGTGACGTACCCGCGCTCGAACGCCTCGTCGATGATCGACACCTCGACGTTCTTGATGGTCACCGGCGGCTGGTTGATGCCGAGCACGCAGCTGGACTCGCACGGCGCCGGGCAGATGCGGCCCGTGAACTCCGGGAAGTTGTTCGTCGCGTGCAGGCGGTCGATCGCGTCCGACCACTGCCCGCGCCACACCAGGTCGTTCCACTCGGGGATCAGGTTCCCCAGCGGGCAGCCGTTGTGGCAGAACGGGATGCCGCAGTCCATGCAGCGGCCCGCCTGCTCCTTGAGGTACGGCTGGCCGTCCTGCAGGTTCTCGTGGACGTCCTTCCAGTCGCGCAGCCGGACCTCGACGGGGCGGTTGGGCGGGAGCTCACGGTCCCGCACCTTCAGGAAGCCGCGGGGGTCAGCCACGGGCCACCTCCAGGATCTGGTCCCACACGCCGGGCGCGGCCGGGTCGAGGCCGTCGGCCTCGGCCTGGGCGAGCGCGCGGCGGACGCGGGCGTACTCGGTGGGCAGCAGGCGCGTGAACCGCGCCCGCGTGGAGGGGAAGTCGTCGAGCAGCTGGGCGGCGACCGGCGAGCCGGTCTCGTCGAGGTGCGCGCGCAGCAGGCCCTCGACCACCACGGCGTCCTCGTCGTCGAGCGGGTCGAGCGACAGCTCGTCGGTGCGGACCGCCTCGAGGTTGACCAGCGCCGGGTCGAGGTCGAGCACGTAGGCCGTGCCGCCCGACATGCCGGCGCCGAAGTTGCGGCCGGTGCGGCCGAGCACCAGCACGGTGCCGCCCGTCATGTACTCGCACCCGTGGTCGCCCACGCCCTCGACCACCAGCGTGGCGCCGGAGTTCCGCACGCCGAACCGCTCGCCGACCAGCCCGCGCAGGAAGACCTGCCCGGTGGTCGCGCCGTAGCCGATGACGTTGCCGGCCACCACGTTGTGCTCGCTGGACAGGGCCGCGTTGCGGTCGGGGCGGACCACGATGCGGCCGCCCGACAGACCCTTGCCGACGTAGTCGTTGGCGTCGCCGAACAGCCGCAGCGTGATGCCCCGGGGCAGGAACGCGCCGAACGACTGGCCGGCCGAGCCCGTGAGGGTCACGTCGATGGTGTCGTCCGCGAGGCCCTCCCCGCCGAACCGCTTGGTCACCTCGTGGCCGAGCATCGTGCCGACCGTCCGGTTGACGTTGCGCACGGGCAGGTCGATCCGCACGGGCTCGCGGCGCTCCAGGGCGTCCTCGGCCAGCGAGATCAGCCGGTTGTCCAGCGCGCGGTCGAGGCCGTGGTCCTGGTCCTTGGTGCGGTGCAGCTCGGTGCCGGCGACGGGCGACGGGACGGCGAGCACCGGCGCCAGGTCGAGACCCTCGGCCTTCCAGTGGTCGATGGCCGCCCGCGTGTCCAGCAGCTCGACGTGGCCCACGGCCTCGAGCAGCGTGCGGAAGCCCAGCTGCGCGAGCAGCGCGCGGACCTCCTCCGCGATGAACTCCATGAACGTGACGACGAACTCCGGCTTGCCGGTGAACCGGGCACGCAGCTCCGGGTTCTGCGTCGCGACGCCCACGGGGCACGTGTCGAGGTGGCAGACGCGCATCATCACGCAGCCCGAGACCACCAGCGGCGCCGTGGCGAAGCCGAACTCCTCGGCCCCCAGCAGCGCGCCGATGACGACGTCGCGACCGGTCTTGAGCTGCCCGTCCACCTGGACGACGACCCGGTCGCGCAGGTTGTTGAGCACGAGCGTCTGCTGGGTCTCGGCCAGGCCGATCTCCCACGGGGTGCCCGCGTGCTTGAGCGACGTGAGCGGGCTCGCGCCGGTGCCGCCGTCGTGGCCCGAGATGAGCACGACGTCCGAGTGCGCCTTGGCGACGCCGGCCGCGATGGTGCCGACGCCGAACTCGCTGACCAGCTTGGTGTGGATCCGCGCCCGCGGGTTCGCGTTCTTGGCGTCGTGGATCAGCTGCGCCAGGTCCTCGATCGAGTAGATGTCGTGGTGGGGCGGCGGCGAGATCAGGCCGACGCCGGGCGTCGAGTGCCGGGTCCGCCCGATCCACGGGTAGACCTTGTTGCCGGGCAGCTGACCACCCTCGCCGGGCTTGGCGCCCTGCGCGAGCTTGATCTGGATGTCGTCGGCGTTGGTCAGGTACTCGCTGGTCACGCCGAACCGGCCCGACGCGATCTGCTTGATCGCCGAGCGGCGCGCGGGGTCGTGCAGGCGCTCGGGATCCTCGCCGCCCTCGCCGGTGTTCGACTTGGCGCCGATGCTGTTCATGGCGATGGCGAGCGTCTCGTGCGCCTCCATCGAGATCGACCCGTACGACATGGCACCGGTGTTGAACCGCTTGACGATCTCGCTGACGGGCTCGACCTCGTCGAGCGGCACGGGCTCGCGCAGGCCGTCCTTGAAGGCCAGCAGCCCGCGCAGCGTCATCAGGCGCGACGACTGCTCGTCGACCCGGTGGGTGTACTGCTGGAACACGTCGAACTGCCGCGTACGGGTCGAGTGCTGCAGCCGGAACACGGTCTCGGGGTCGAACAGGTGGTCCTCGCCGTCGCGCCGCCACTGGTACTCGCCGCCCACCGCGAGGCGCAGGTGCGCCTGCCGGTTGCCGCTCGCCGGGTAGGCGTCCGCGTGCCGCGCGGCGACCTCGGCCGCGATGACGTCCAGCCCGATGCCGCCGAGGCGGCTGGTGGTGCCGGTGAAGTACTTGTCGACCAGCGGCTGGGAGAGCCCGATGGCCTCGAACACCTGGGCGCCGCGGTAGGACGCGATGGTCGAGATGCCCATCTTGGACATGACCTTGAGCACGCCCTTGCCGAGCGCCTTGATGAGGTGGGCGACCGCCTTCTCCGGGCCGACGCCGGGCAGGTACCCCGAGCGCGCCAGGTCCTCGACGGTCTCCATCGCGAGGTACGGGTTGACGGCGGCCGCGCCGTAGCCGATGAGCAGCGCGACGTGGTGCACCTCGCGCACGTCGCCGGCCTCGACCACGAGCGAGATCTGCGTGCGGGTGTGCCGGCGCAGCGTGTGGTGGTGCACCGCGGACAGCAGCAGGAGCGACGGGATCGGCGCCAGGTCCGCGTCCGAGTTGCGGTCGGACAGCACGAGGAAGCTCACGCCGTCCGCCACCGCGGCGTCGACCTCGGCGAAGATCTCCTCGAGGCGCGCCTCGAGCGCCTCTCCCCCGCCGCTGACCTTGTACAGGCCGCGGATGATCACCGAGCGGAAGCCAAGCGAGGGCTCCTTGGCCACGTGGACGATCTTGGCCAGCTGGTCGTTGTCGATCACCGGGAACGGCAGGATCAGCTTGCGCGCGTGCGCGGGGCCGTCCTCGAGCAGGTTGGGCTCGGGCCCGATCGCGCCGCCGATCGCGGTGACCAGCTCCTCGCGGATGGCGTCCAGCGGCGGGTTGGTCACCTGCGCGAACATCTGCGTGAAGTAGTCGAAGAGCATGCGCGGCCGGCTCGACAGCACCGCGACGGGCGTGTCGGAGCCCATGGCGCCGAGCGGCTCGGCGCCCGCGGCGGCCATCGGGCTGAGCAGGATCTTGAGCTCCTCCTCGGTGTAGCCGAACGCGCGCTGGCGGCGGCGGACCGAGGCGGCCGAGTGCGCGACGTGCTCGCGCTCGGGCAGCTGCTGGAGGTAGACGGAGTTGTCGCGGACCCACTCGGCGTACGGCCGCTGCGCCGCGAGCGACGACTTGATCTCCTGGTCGTCGATGATCCGGCCCTTGCCGGTGTCCACCAGGAACATGCGGCCCGGCTCGAGGCGGCCCTTGGCGACGACCGTCGCGGGGTCGATGTCGAGCACGCCGGCCTCGGACGCGCAGACGACGAGCCCGTCCTCGGTCACCCAGTACCGTCCGGGCCGCAGCCCGTTGCGGTCCTGCACCGAGCCGATGAGCGTGCCGTCGGTGAACGTGATCGCCGCCGGCCCGTCCCACGGCTCCATGAGCGTCGAGTGGTACTCGTAGAACGCGCGCCGCGCGGGGTCCATCTGGGCGTGGTTCTCCCACGCCTCCGGGATCATCATCATCACCGCGTGCGGCAGCGGGCGGCCCGAGAGGTGCAGCAGCTCGAGGACCTCGTCGAAGCTGCCGGAGTCCGAGCCGCCGGGCGTACAGACGGGCAGCAGCGGGGTCAGGTCGCCCAGCTCCTCGCTGGCCAGCGTGCCCTCGCGGGCCGCCATCCAGTTGCGGTTGCCGCGCACCGTGTTGATCTCGCCGTTGTGGGCGATCATCCGGAACGGCTGCGCCAGGGGCCAGGACGGGAACGTGTTGGTGGAGAAGCGCGAGTGCACCAGCGCGATCTCGGAGGCGTACCGCGGGTCCGACAGGTCCGCGAAGAACGGCTCGAGCTGGCCGGTGGTGAGCATGCCCTTGTAGGCGATGGTGCGGGCCGACAGCGACGCGAAGTACAGGCCGAGCTCGCGCTCGGCGCGCTTGCGCAGCCGGTAGGCGCGGCGGTCGAGGTCGATGCCGGACAGCTCGCGCGACGGGTCCGCCACCACGAGCTGGCGGAACACGGGCATCGAGGCGCGCGCGGTGGGGCCCACCAGGTCCGCGGTCACGACGACCTCGCGCCAGGCGAGCACGTCGAGCTTCTCCTCCGCGGCGATCGACTCCAGTGCCGCCACGGCGGCGCGCTGCTCGGTCTCGTCGACCGGCAGGAAGGCCATGCCGATCGCGTAGAAGCCGGCGGGCGGGAGCTCGGCGTCGACGACGTCGCGCAGGAACGCGTCGGGGATCTGGGTGAGGATGCCGGCGCCGTCGCCGCTGTCCTCCTCGGCGCCCACGGCGCCGCGGTGGTCGAGGTTGAGCAGCGCGGTCAGGCCCGCGTCGACGATGTCCCGGCCGGGCGTGCCGCGCAGCGTGGCGACGAACGCGAAACCGCACGCGTCGTGCTCAGCCGCGGGGTCGTAAAGACCCTGCGGCAGCGGCGCGCGCAGTGCGCCAAGGCTCGCGGGCGACGTCGACATCTGCACCGTCCTCACGGTCCCCGAGGGTCGGGGCGTTGCACGAACAAGGGGAACGCGGGACGTCGTCGGCCCAGTGTGGCGACGATACAGGGCGGTCCACGGGACCGGGTGCATCGTCCGCGATGAGGAGAGGTACCGGCCCTCCGCGGGTCAGCGGGCGGGGTCGGTCGCGTTCTCCTCGTCGTCCTGCACGGTCGGGGGTGCCAGCAGGAGGGTCGTGTCACGTCCTGGGTGCCGGCGTCCGACCACCACGAACGCTACCAGCGCTCCGATGCCGACGATGATGGCTGTCCAGACGTTGAGGCGCAGTCCCAGGAAGTGGTGCGCGGGATCGATCCGCAGCAGCTCGATCCAGAGCCGGCCCGTCGTGTAAATGACGACATAGAGCCAGAACACGCGGCCGTACCCGAGCCGGAACCTGCGGTCCGCCCAGATGAGCACGGCCGCCCCGACGAGGTTCCAGATCATCTCGTAGAGGAACGTCGGGTGGTAGAGCGTGCCTGCGGGGTCGCCGACGGGCATGTGCTCCGGGTCGATGCGCAGGCCCCACGGCAGCGAGGTGGGGCCGCCGTACAGCTCCTGGTTGAACCAGTTGCCCAGCCGGCCGAGCGCCTGCGCCACCAGCAGGCCGGGCGCGAGCGCGTCCGCCCAGGGGGCGAGCCGCACGCCCTGGCGGCGGCACCCGATCCAGGCGCCGACCCCGCCGAACGCCACGGCACCCCAGATGCCGAGGCCGCCCTCCCAGATGTACAGCGCGCGCACCGGGTCCCCGCCGACGCCGAAGTACGCGTCGGGCGAGGTGATGACGTGGTAGATCCGGCCGCCGACGATGCCGAACGGCACCGCCCAGAACGCGATCTCCAGGGTGGTGTCGGGCTCGCCGCCGCGCTCGATCCAGCGGCGCCGGGTCATCCAGAGGGCGACGACGATGCCGAGCAGGATCGCGAACGCGTACGCGCGCAGCGGGAAGGGCCCCAGGTGCCAGACGCCCTGCGACGGGCTCGGGATCGCGAGCGGCAGCAGCGCGCTCACCGAACACGCCCCGAAGCCGAGCGCACGCCCTCGGCCAGGTCCGCCGTGAGGCGCGCGAGGGCGGCCCGACCGGCGGCGTCGTCGTCGGCGTCGAGCAGCGTGCGCACGAGCGCGGAGCCGACGATCACGCCGTCGGCGTACGCGGCGATCTCGGTGGCCTGCTCGGGCCGGGACACGCCCAGCCCGACGCAGACGTGCTGGGCGCCGGCCGCGCGCGTGCTCGCCACCAGCTCGGCCGCGCGGTCGCCCACGGTCGCCCGCTCCCCCGTCACGCCCATGGTGGAGGCGGCGTAGACGAAGCCGCGGGAGGCCGCGGCGGTCGACGCGAGCCGCTCGGGCGTGGAGCTCGGGGCCACCAGGAACACGCGGTCCAGCCCGTGCGCGTCGGAGGCGGCGATCCAGTCGGCCGCCTCGTCGGGGATGAGGTCGGGCGTGATCAGCCCGGCGCCGCCGGCCGCGGCGAGGTCGCGGGCGAACGCGTCGACGCCGTAGCGGAGCACGAGGTTCCAGTAGGTCATCACGAGGATCGGGGCGCCGCGGCCGGCGACCTGCTCGACCGCCCGGATGGTGTCGCTGACGCGCGTGCCCCCCGCCAGCGCCGCGTCCACCGCGCGCTGGACCGTCGGGCCGTCCATGACCGGGTCGCTGTACGGCACGCCCAGCTCGACCACGTCCGCGCCGGCGTCGATCATCGTGCGGACGGCCGCGACCGACCCGTCGACGGTCGGGTAGCCCACGGGCAGGTACCCGATCAGGGCGGCGCGCCCGAGCGCGTCGAGGTGCTCGGCCACCTGCGACCGGACGGCGACGGCGCTCACAGCTGCTCTCCTTCGTCGGCCAGCACGACGGGCTCGTCCTCGATGAGGTCGAACCACGCCGCGGCGGTGGCCACGTCCTTGTCCCCGCGTCCCGACAGGTTGATCAGCAGCACTGGCTCGTGGCCGTCGTCCCCGGTCCAGGTCGAGAGCTCCGCGCCCAGCTGGATGGCGCCCGCCAGCGCGTGGGCCGACTCGATCGCCGGGATGATCCCCTCGGTCCGGCACAGGATCCGGAAGGCCTCCATGGCCTCGTCGTCCGTCACGGGCCGGTAGTCGGCGCGCCCGATGTCGTGCAGCCACGCGTGCTCCGGGCCGACGCTCGGGTAGTCCAGGCCGGCGGACACCGAGTGGCTGGGCAGCGTCTGGCCGTCGTCGTCCTGCAGCAGGTACGACTTGGCGCCGTGCAGCACGCCCGGCTCGCCGCCGGAGAACCGCGCCGCGTGCCGGCCGGACGAGATGCCGGCGCCGCCCGCCTCGAAGCCGAACAGCCGCACGTCGGGCTCGTCGAGGAACGCGTTGAAGATGCCCATGGCGTTCGACCCGCCGCCGACGCACGCCGCGACGGCGTCGGGCAGCCGGCCGATCTCCTCGAGGAGCTGGGCCCGCGCCTCCTCGCCGATGATCTTGTGGAAGTCGCGCACCATCTCCGGGAACGGGTGCGGTCCCGTCACGGTGCCCAGCAGGTAGTGCGTCGTCTCGACGTTGGCCACCCAGTCGCGCAGCGCCTCGTTGATCGCGTCCTTGAGCGTGCGCGTGCCGATGGTCACCGGGACGACCTCAGCGCCCAGCAGGCGCATCCGGGCGACGTTCAGCGCCTGGCGCCGGGTGTCCTCCTCGCCCATGTACACGGTGCACTCGAGGTCGAGCAGCGCGGCGGCGGTCGCCGTTGCGACCCCGTGCTGACCGGCGCCGGTCTCCGCGATCACGCGCGTCTTGCCCATGCGCTTGACCAGCAGGGCCTGTCCCAGCACGTTGTTGATCTTGTGCGAGCCCGTGTGGTTGAGGTCCTCGCGCTTGAGGAACACCCGCACACCCGGCGCGACGTGCGCGGCGAACCGCGGCACCTCCGTCAGCGGGCTGGGTCGGCCGGTGTACGTCCTGTGCAGCCGGGCGAGCTCGCGCCCGAACGCCGGGTCCGCGAGGGCCTTGTGGTACGCCGTGTCGAGCTCGTCCAGCGCCGCGATGAGCGCCTCGGGCACGTATCGGCCGCCGAACTCGCCGAAGTACGGCCCCGCGTGCGTGGAGAGCGGTCCGCCCGAGGTGGCCTCGAGCAGCTTGTCCGAGAGCGGGCCGACGGTGGGCCGACCGGTCACTGACGCACCGCCCGCAGCGAGGGGTGCGCACCCGCCGCCACGAGGTCGGCGACCGACTCGCGCGGGGCGTCGTCCGTGACCAGGGCCTCGCCCACCAGCACCGCGTCCGCGCCGGCGCGGGCGTAGTCCATGACGTCGTGCGGCCCGCGGACGCCGGACTCGGCGATCTTGACGATGTGCGACGGGATCGACGGGGCGACCCGGGCGAACGTGGTCCGGTCCACCTCGAGCGAGCGCAGGTCGCGGGCGTTGACCCCGATCACGCGCGCGCCGGCGTCGGCGGCCCGCGAGACCTCCTCGGCGTCGTGCACCTCCACCAGGGCGGTCATGCCCAGGGAGTGCACGCGCTCCACCAGCGACTCGAGCACTGTCTGCTCGAGGGCCGCGACGATGAGCAGCACGAGGTCGGCGCCGTGCGCCCGCGCCTCCCACACCTGGTACGGCGTGACGACGAAGTCCTTGCGCAGCACCGGGATGTCGACCCGCGCGCGGACCGCGTCCAGGTCGGCCAGCGACCCGTGGAAGCGCCGCTCCTCGGTGAGCACGGAGATGACGGCGGCGCCGCCCTTCTCGTACTCGGCCGCCAGCGCGGCCGGGTCCTTGATCGTGGCGAGGGCGCCCTTGCTCGGGCTCGAGCGCTTGACCTCGGCGATGACGCGCACGGCGTCCTCGGCGCGCAGCCGGCCGACGCACTCGATGGCGGACTCGCGGCGCCGCGCGCGCTCCTTGACCACGGCGAGCGGCGTGGCCTCCTCGCGGACCGCCAGGTCCAGTCGGACTCCCGCGACGATGTCGTCCAGCACGGTCATCGACAGCTCACCTTCTCCCCCGGTCGGTTCCGGACATTCTCCTCGCCGCCGAGGCGTCGTGGTTGTCCAGTGCCACATCGTAGAGGGGTACCGGAGTGACCCCGACCACAGCCCGGTGGGTGGACGTCAGGGCGCGAGCCACGGCGAGAGCACCGGGATGTTGCGCAGGACGCCGAACGCCACGACCACCCCGAGGCCGACCCAGGCGAGCCACGCGGGCGCCGGACGGGCCGTCCTGCCCTGCGCCCGGAGCACGACCAGGCGACCCCACACCGCGATCACGACCGGGATCGTGAGCACCCACAGCGGGTTCATCGACCACGCCCCCGCGAGGTCGCCGTGCGCGAGGTCGTGCGTCGCGCGGAGCCCCCCGCAGGCCGGGCACCACAGGCCCGTCGCCGCGTACAGCGGGCAGATGCCGTAGCTGCCGGTGACGTGGGGGTCGCGCAGCGCGAGCACCACGGTCGCGGCCGCGACGACGCCCGCGGCGACGAGCGGTCCGCGCACGGACGCGCGACGGCCCGCCCCGCCGGACGCCGGGGCGTCGGGCGCGAGCGGGCCGTCGGGCACCTCAGTAGCTGGAGTTGTAGCCCTCATTGAAGGAGTTCCGGAAGTCGGCGTTCGAGAACAGCACGGCGAACAGGATGATGCCCAGGATCGAGAGCACGATGGCGACCCAGCCGAGGATGATCCCCGCGGTGGCCATGCCGCCGTTGTTGGCCTCGCCGTTGGCGACGGCCTTCTTCGCGTTGTTGCCGACGATGATCGCGGGGATGCCCGTGAACAGGCCGCACGACAGGACGAACGAGGCGATGCCGAGCACCAGCGACCAGACCGCGAGGCTGTTCTTCGGGTACACGGGGGCGTAGCCGGGCTGGTACGCACCGGCGGCGGGCGGGTAGCCGCCCGGCGCGGAGCCGTACGGCGTGGCCGCCGGGTACTGCGGCGACGCGGTGCCGGGGTACTGCGGCGCGGCCGGGTACGGCGGGGCGGCGGGCGGCGGCGGCGGTGCGGCGGGGTACTGGGGCGCACCCGCCGGCGGGTACGGCGGCGGCGCGTTCGGGTCCTGCGGCGGCTCGGCGCCGTACGGGCTCTGCGGCTCGTTGGGGGTCGACATCGGTCCTCCTGCGTCGCGTGCGCTCACCCGCGTCTCGAGTGGGCGGTGGAACCGGTGGCGGGTCAGTGCCCGCCGGTGCGGGCCGCCCGGGCCCGGGTCTTGGCGCCGCCCTGGCCGTGGCCCGAGACCTGGAGGACCTTGCCGACCACCAGGCCGAGCACCACGAGGGCCATGCCCACCCAGAACAGCCAGACCATCGCGAACGCGACGCCGAGGCCCGCGATCGTGAAGGCGATGACCACGCTGTAGGTGGTGACCCAGGCGGCGAGCGTCTTGCCGTGGTTGGTCGGGGCCGCCGTGGGCGGCAGGTGCATCGCCTCGGTGGTCGTGGCGTTCTGCGCTCGGTGCGCCAGGGTGTTGTCGGCCATGTGTGGTGCCCTCCGTGCTCGGTTCTCCGCTCACCCTAGCGGACGGCAGGGGTGCCACCCGGCACCCGCCGGTGCAGGTCAGGACGGGTCGTCGCCCCGACTGAGGGCGTCCCAGTCGGACCGCTCGTCGGGCTGCGCGGGGACCACCGGCGCAGCCGGCGCCTCGTGCCGACGGGACGGCCCGGACCACCCCCGTGACGCGACCACGAGCCACCCGCCGGCGAGGACGTCGAGCACCCCGACGCCCACGGCCAGCCACGGCCAGGCGCTCGTCGTGACCGGCCCGGCGAGCCTGCCCACGCCCGTCTGCTCGGCCACCACGGGGGTCACCGCGGCCACGGGGTCGCCCAGCACCGTCAGCGTCGTCCCCACCACGAGGACGCCGCACGCGGCCACGACGACGGCGACGACCCACCGGCCCGCCCGGCCCACCAGCGCGACCGCGGCTACGGACGCCAGGATCGCGACCGCCGCGGCGAGGATCGCGGGCGCCACCTGCGAGCCAGCGACGTGCACGGTGACGGTGCCCTGCAGGGCGGTCGTCCCGGTGGTGGTGAACCACGTGGGCACCGCGACCACGGCCGTGAGCCCGGCGAGCACGAGCAGCAGGGCCGCCGCGCGCCCGCGGCCCGCCCGGCTGCGTCGGGCCGGGGCGGGCTCGGGCACCGTCACGCGCCCGCCCGGCGCAGCCGGGAGGCGATCTGCACGGCGCGCACGGCCGCGGCGGCCTTGTTCCGCGACTCCTCGTACTCCAGCGCCGGCACGGAGTCGGCCACGATCCCGCCGCCGGCCTGCACGCTCGCCCGACCCTCGCGGATGAGGGCCGTCCGGATGGCGATGGCCATGTCCATGTCGCCCGCGAAGTCGAAGTACCCGACCGTGCCGCCGTAGATGCCGCGGCGGGCGGGCTCGATCTCGTCGATGAGGGCGATCGCGCGCGGCTTGGGCGCGCCGGAGAGGGTGCCGGCCGGGAACGTCGCCACCAGCGTCTGCAGCGCGGTCGCCCCCTCGCGCAGCCGGCCGACCACGGTCGAGCAGATGTGCATGATGTGCGAGTACCGCTTCACGGCCATGAACTCGACCACCTCGACGCTGGTGGGCTCGCACACCTTCACCAGGTCGTTGCGGGACAGGTCGACCAGCATGATGTGCTCGGCCCGCTCCTTGGGGTCCGCCAGCACCTCGTCCTGCAGGCGGCGGTCCTCGTCGGGCGTCGCGCCGCGCGGCCGGGAACCGGCGATGGGGAACGTCACCACGCGACCCGAGGTGACCTTGACCAGCGTCTCCGGGCTCGACCCCACGACCGCGAAGTCGCGCCCGTCCGCGTCCTGCAGCTGCAGGTAGTACATGTACGGGCTGGGGTTGATGGTCCGCAGCACGCGGTAGACGTCGAGCGGCTCGGCCGGGCAGTCGAGGTCCAGGCGCTGCGAGAGCACCACCTGGAACACGTCGCCGTCGCGGATGGCCTCCTGACCCCTGCGCACGGAGTCCTCGAACTCCTCGCGCGTGGACCGGAACGCGAGCTCGGGCTCGGGCACGTCGGCGAGCACCGCCACGGCCGGCTCCGACGGCTGCAGCAGCGCCGCTTCCATCGCGTCGAGCCGGGCGACGGCGTCCGCGTGGGCCTCGTCCACCCGCTCGTCGGTGTCGTCGAAGTTGATGGCGTTGGCGATCAGCCACACGGACCCGTCGTGGTGGTCGACCACCGCGAGGTCGGTGGCCAGCAGCAGCGTGAGCTCGGGGACGCCCAGCTCGTCGGGCGCGTTCGCGGGCAGCGTCGGCTCCCAGTGCCGCACGATGTCCCAGCCGAGCGCTCCCACGAGGCCGCTGGTCAGCGGCGGCAGACCCGTGATCGCGGGCGTGCGCAGCGCGTCCAGGGTGCCCGCCAGGACGTCCAGCGCGTCGCCGTCGGTCGGCACCCCGACCGGGACGTCTCCCACCCACACCGCCGAGCCGTCGCGCACCGTGAGCGTCGCGCGCGAGTGCACGCCGACGAACGAGTAGCGGTCCCAGCTGCCGTCGGCCTCGGCCGACTCGAGGATGAACGTGCCCGCGCGGCCCGCGGCGAGCGTGCGGTACAGGCCGACCGGCGTGACGTCGTCGGCCAGCAGCCGGCGGACCACGGGGACCACCCGCCGGTCGCGGGCCAGGCCGCGGAACACCTCCAGCGACGGCCACGTGCCACCCCAGGGCACCTCCGCGGCGGCGACGTCCGGCAGGGTCGGGGCGGTCATCGAGCGTCTCCTTCGGTGGGTCGGGTGCCGACGACGGCGGGCAGCGGCCCACCGGCGTCGAAGCAGGTGCGGGCCCCCGTGTGGCAGGCGGCACCCACCTGGTCGACCTCGACCAGCAGGGCGTCGCCGTCGCAGTCGAGGCTGACGCCCTTGACGTACTGGGCGTGGCCGGAGGTGTCGCCCTTGCGCCAGTACTCCTGGCGCGACCGGCTCCAGAACACGACCCGGCCGGTGCTCAGCGTGCGCCGCAGCGCCTCGTCGTCCATCCAGCCGAGCATGAGCACCTCACGCGTGTCGTGCTGCTGCACGATCGCCGCCACCAGGCCGTGGTCGTCACGCTTCAGGCGCTCGGAGACGGCGGGGTCGAGCATCGGTTCGGCGGGGCTGGAAGGCACGGAACGATCCTGCCACGCGGCCGCGCACGCGACGGACCCCGTCCCAGCGATCAGCGGGTCTGCGACACCCAGGCGGCGTGCATCGCGGCGTAGTGCCCGTCCCGCGCGACGAGCTCGTCGTGGTGACCCACCTCGACCACCCGGCCGGCATCCACCACGACGACCGTGTCGGCGGCCTCCGCGGTGGAGAGCCGGTGCGCGATGGTCAGGGTGCTGCGGCCGCGGGTCAGCGAGTCGAGCGCGCGGGCGATCCGCACCTCGGTCGCGGGGTCCACCGCGGACGTCGCCTCGTCGAGCAGGAGCAGGTCCGCCTCGGCGAGGTACGCCCGCGCGAGCGCGACCAGCTGCCGCTCCCCCGCCGACAGCGACTCGCCGCGCTGGCCGACGGGCGTCTCGAGCCCGTCGGCGAGCTCGTCCACCCAGCCGTCCAGCCCGAGCGCCTCGACGGCCTCCCGGATGCGGGCGTCGTCGTCGGCGGCCGGGGTGGTGCCGTCCTCGTGCCGCAGGCCGTAGGCCACGTTCTGCGCGAGCGTGCCGTCGAACAGGAAGCCCTCCTGCGGCACGAGCACCACGCGCCGGCGCAGCTGGGCGATCGGGATGTCCCGCAGGTCGACGCCGTCCAGCAGCACGGAGCCGTGCGTGGGGTCCATGAACCGCGCGACCAGCTTGGCGATCGTGGTCTTGCCCGAGCCGGTCGCGCCGACGACAGCGACGGAGGTCCCGGCGGGGATCGCGACGTCGACGCCGGTGAGCACGGGCGGCCCGTCGGGGTACGCGAAGTCGACGCCGCGCAGCTCCACGTGGGCCGGGCCGCGCGGGCTGGGCACGCCGTCGGGGCCGGCGTCGACCACCTCGATGGGGGTCTCGAGCACGCCGAGCACGCGGCGCCAGCCGGCGACGGCGTTCTGCAGCTCGTTGAGGATCTCGGTGGCCATCTGCACCGGGCCCGTGAACAGCTGGACCAGGAAGAGGAAGGCGAGCAGCCGGCCCACGGTCATCTCGCCCGCGATGCCGAGGTACGTCCCGGCGACGACCACGACGGCGAGCACCAGGTTGGCCACCAGCACGCCGCTGGAGAACACCAGGGCGACCAGGTTCTGCGCGCGCACCATGGCGCTGCGGGTGGCGGCGACGGCCGCGTCGATCTTGCGCTGGGTGCGTGCGGCGACCCCGTACGAGCGGATGGTCTCCGCGCCGACGACGGCCTCCGACACGGCGCCGAGCATCCCGCCGACCCGCTCGCGGACCGCGGTGTACCGGGCGTTGACGCGCTTCTGCAGCGGCTGCAGGAGCAGGAAGAGCGGCACGAACCCGGCCCACACGATCAGCGTGAGCTGCCAGGAGTAGACGGCCATGAGCACGGTCGCCACGGCGATCTGCAGCACCGAGACGAGCAGCATGATCCCGCCCCACTGCACGAACAGCGAGATCGTGTCGACGTCCGACGTCACGCGCGAGACCAGCGAGCCGCGGCGCTCGGTGTTCTGCGTGAGCACCGACAGGTCGTGCACGTGCCGGAACGCCTGGGTGCGCAGCGCCAGCAGCCCGCTCTCGCTCGACCGGAACAGGCGCACGTTGACGTAGGCCGAGCAGACGGCGCCGACCAGCAGGCCCAGGGCGGCGAGCCCGGCGAGGGCGGCGACCCGGGGCACGTCCGGGCCGCCCGCGGCCAGGATCCCCGTGTCGACGGTCTGCTGGACCGCGATCGGCACGAGCACCCGGCCGATCGAGGCCACGACCGCGAGCAGGACGGTCAGCTGCCAACCGACCAGCAGCTGGGGCGAGACCTGGATGCCGCGGCGCAGCGTGGCGAGCACGCCGAGCGTGCTGGCGGGCGCGAAGCGGTGTCCGTCGCTCATGCGGGCTCCTCCACGACCTCGAGGGCCTCCTCGTCGGCGGCCTCCGCCGCGCGGCGGGCCGTCTCCTGCTCGTACGCGGTCGCCAGCTCGCGGTAGCCGGGGTCGCGGGCCAGCAGCTCGTCGTGCGTGCCGCGGTCGACCACGCGGCCGGACTCGACGTGCACCACCTCGTCGGCCAGCAGCACCGACGACATCCGGTAGGCCACCAGCAGCACGGTCGGGCTGCCGGCGCCGGCCTCGTCGCGCAGGCCGCGCAGGATCGCCTGCTCGATGCGCGGGTCGACGGCCGACGTCGCGTCGTCGAGCACCAGGACGGCGGGCCGGCGCACCAGGGCGCGCGCGAGCGCCAGCCGCTGGCGCTGGCCGCCCGAGAGGTTGGCGCCGCGCTCGCCCAGGGGCGCGTCGAGGCCACCCGGCAGGGCGCGGACCACGTCGTCGACGCGGGCGAGGCGCAGTGCGGCCCATACCGCCTCGTCGTCCGGGGCACCCGCCTCGCCCGCGTCCGCAAGCGTGACGTTGGACCGGACGGTGTCCTCGAACACGAACGTCGACTGCGCCACGAGGGCGACGTGCCGGCTGAGGTCGGCGGGGCGCACGTCGCGCAGGTCGATGCCGTCGACGAGGACCGCGCCGCGCGACGGGTCGGCGAGCCGGCTGACCAGCGAGACCAGCGTCGTCTTGCCGGCGCCCGTGGGTCCGACGACCGCGATCGTGCGGCCCGCGGGCACGTCGAGGTCGACGTCGTGCAGCAGCTCGAGCTCGCCGCCGCCGGGCAGCGCGACCGACCGGCCGACGTCGCGCAGCTCGACGCGCGCCCCCGCGGCCGGCACCCAGGGCGTGGTGCCGACGCTGAGCGCGCCGTGGGAGTCGATCACGCGCGCGATCCGGTCGTAGCCGACCAGCGCCCGCGGCACCTCGCCGAGCACCCAGCCGAACGCCCGCACCGGCACCGCGAGCAGCGTGAGCAGGTACGCGGCGGCCACGACGTCGCCCGTGCCGATCCGTCCCGCGCTGACCTGCACGGTGCCGACGACGAGCACGAGCAGCGTGCCGAGGCTCGGCAGCAGGTCGATCACCGGGTCGAACATCGCGCGGACGATGCCGACGCGCACGTTGGCGTCCCGCAGCTGCGCGGCCCGCGCCGCGAACCGGGCCTCCTCGCGCGCCTCCGTGCCCAGCGACGTGACCAGCACGGCGGCCTCGAAGCTCTCGTGGGCGATGTCGGCGACCTCGGCGCGCAGCTGCTGCGCGTGGATCGCCGCCGGCGACATCCTGCGCTGGAAGACCAGGTTGGCGACCACGGCGAGCGGCAGGACGACGAGGGCGGCGAGCGCGAGCCACACGTCGGTGCGGAACAGCTCGACCGCGGCGACGACGAGCATGACGACCACGCCCAGCGCGAACGGCAGCGGGTTGAAGATCGCCGTCGCCGCCTCGACGTCGGCGCTGGCGTTCGACAGCAGCTGGCCCGTCGGGTGCTGGCGGTGCCACGACATCGGGAGCCGCAGGTACTGGCGGGTGACCGCGGTGCGGTGGTCCTCCTGGATCAGCGCGTACCCGCGGCCCGCGTACATCCGCCGCCCGGCGACGGTCACCGCGAGCGAGACGGCGACCAGCGCGATCGCGAGCCCGGCGAGCCAGATGCGCCCGCGCGCCTCGGTCGAACCCGACAGCGCGGGCACCACGACCTGGTCTGTCACGGCGCCGAGCACGCGGCTGACCGCGACCGTGAGCGCGCCGAACACCGCGGAGGTGCCGATCGCCACCACGTAGGTGCCAGGGTGCGCGCGCATGCCGCGGGCGATCAGCTGGACCGCCCGGCGCGGTACGGAGCCGGTGAGGGCCACCGACGCTGGTGACTCGTCTCGCGTGGGCACGACAGGACCTTCCGTGGAGCTCAGGGGGTGCCGTCATCCTCTCATGGCAGAGCGAGCGCTTACCCGCCACGCGGCTGCGTCGCCCCCGTGCGATCCTGCGCTCATGACCTGGCACGAGATCGAGCGCGCGCAGCTCGCGCAGGCCCTCCTGGACGTCCCGCCGGACGCGCCGACCCTCTGCGAGGGCTGGGAGGCCCGCCACCTGGCCGCGCACGTCGTGCTGCGCGAGCGCTCGCCCCTGGTCGGAGTCGGCATCGCCGTCCCCGTCCTCTCGCCGCGCGCCGAGGCGGCGATCGCACGGCTCGCCGACACCGCCGCGACCGAGGGCGCCTACCGGGACCTCGTCGCCCGGGTCGCCGCCGACCGGCCCGCGTTCTGGCACCCCGGCGCCTGGGCGGGCGACCCGACCAACGTGATCGAGTTCTTCGTGCACACCGAGGACGTCCGCCGCGGCGCCGGCCCGGTGCCGCCCCGCGAGCTCGACCCGGACCAGGTCGAGGCCCTGTGGGCGCAGCTGCGGCGCACGGGCGGCCTGCGGCTGCGCAAGGTCCCCGTGGGCGTGGTGCTGGTGCGCGGCGACGGGGTGCGGCACCCGCTGCGCGGCCCGAAGGGCGACCACGGCACGGTCGTCGTGCGCGGCGACGTCGGCGAGCTCGCCCTGTACCTGCTGGGCCGGGGCGCCGCCGCCGACGTGCGGATCGCGGGCGCGGCGGACGACCTCGAGCTGCTCGAGGCGGTCCTGCCCTCGCGCTAGCCGGCCGCCTGGTCCGGGTGGCCCGTGGCGAGGATGTCCACCACGAACACGACCGTCTGGCCGGCCAGCTCCTCGCTGTCGGTCACGCCCAGGGCGTAGGTCGGGGGCACCACGAGCATCACCTGGCTGCCCACGGGCTGGTCGACCAGGCCCTCGGCCCACGCCTTCACGTCCTGCAGCGAGAACGAGACGGGCAGCCCGTGCGTCCACGTCGAGTCGAACGGCTCACCCGTGGTCCACGCGAACCCGGTGTACTGAACGGTGACGACGTCGCTGGCACCCACCTGCTCGCCCGTCCCGCGGATCAGCGGCTGGGCGACCAGCGCCGACGGCGGGTCGGTGCCCGTCGCCGTGATCGACGGGGCGCCGGACGCGTCGAGCGTGACCGCCGGCAGGTCGGGGCGGGGTGCCACCGGTTCGCCGTCCGCCCGCGTGGGCAGCACGTCGACCACCGTCACGGTCGGGTAGTCGGTCGCGCCGGACCCGGTGCCGGGGCTCACCTGCAGCAGCCGCGCGCCCACCTTCTGGCCGCGCAGCGTGTTGTAGAGATCGGTGCCCAGGTCCTCCTCCGTCAGCAGCATCGCCGTCGGGTTCGTGGAGTAGCTCTCCTTGACCAGGGACGCGTCGGTGGCGTCCTCGAGCCAGAAGTCGATGAGCACCGGGGCGCCCTCGACCAGCGGCGCGCCCGTGCCCTCCCAGATCTGCTCGGTCCGGGTCTTGTCCACCTGCAGCGGCGTGACGTAGGTGATGGTCGGTGCCTCGCCCGGCTCACCGGAGACCGTCACGGCGGCGGGCTCGGTCACGGGGGTGCTGCACCCGGCGAGGGCCAGGAGGGCCATCAGCAGACCGGCGGTCAGGGCACGGCCCTGCAGTCGACGCACGTCGTTCCTTCCCGTTCTCGGTCCCGGCGGCACCGCACGGGCGGGCCACGATCGCCGTCCTGGCGACTGCAGGACCGCCACACTGTACGGCCTCGTGCTGGACGGACGACCTGCTACATCGACTCGATGAGCCGGTCCACACGCTCGTCGACGCTGCGGAACGGGTCCTTGCACAGGACCGTGCGCTGGGCCTGGTCGTTGAGCTTGAGGTGCACCCAGTCGACCGTGTAGTCCCGCCGGGCGTCCTGCGCGGCCCGCACGAAGTCGCCCCGCAGCTTGGCCCGGGTGGTCTGCGGCGGCACCGCGGTGGCCTCGAAGATCTCCAGGTCCGTGGTCACCCGCTCGACCATGCCCTTGGCCGCCAGCAGGTTGTACAACCCCTCGGTGCGGGAGATGTCGTGGTACGCCAGGTCGAGCCGCTGCACCCGGACGTCGGAGAGCTCCAGGTCGTGCTTGGCGCGGTACCGCTCGATGAGCTTGTACTTGATGACCCAGTCCAGCTCGCGGTCCACCAGCGAGAGGTCGCCCGTGCGTAGCGCGCGCAGCCCACGCTCCCAGAGGTCCAGCACCTGCTTGTTCTCGGGGGACGGCCCGCCCTCGCCGGCGAGGAAGTCCGTGACCCGCGTGAGGTACTCCTCCTGCAGGTCGACCGCCGTGACGGTCCGGCCGTTCGCCATGGTCACCGGGTGCATGCCGGTGATGTCGTGGCTGATCTCCCGGATCGCCCGGATCGGGTTCTCGAGCGCCATCTCCCGCATGGGGACGCCGGCCTCGATCATGCGCAGCAGCAGGTCCGTGGTGCCGACCTTGAGCATGGTCGTCGTCTCGGACATCGACGAGTCGCCCACGATCACGTGCAGCCGGCGGTAGTGCTCGGCGTCCGCGTGCGGCTCGTCGCGCGTGTTGATGATCGGCCGGGACCGGGTGGTCGCGCTGGAGACCGCCTCCCAGATGTGGTCGGCGCGCTGCGACAGGCAGTACAGGGCGCCCCGCGGCGTCGTCAGCACCTTGCCGGCACCCGTGAGGATCTGGCGGGTGATGAGGAACGGGACCAGCACGTCCGAGAGCCGCGAGAAGTCGCCCTGGCGGCGGACCAGGTAGTTCTCGTGGCAGCCGTAGGAGTTGCCCGCGGAGTCGGTGTTGTTCTTGAACAGGTGGATCGTGCCCGGCAGCCCCTCGTGCTCGAGCCGCTGCTGCGCGTCGGCCACCAGCCCCTCGAGGATGCGCTCGCCCGCGCGGTCGTGCGTGACCAGCTGGCGGACGTCGTCGCACTCGGCGGTGGCGTACTCCGGGTGCGAGCCCACGTCCAGGTACAGCCGCGAGCCGTTGCGCAGGAACACGTTGGAGGAGCGACCCCAGGCGACGACCTTGCGGAACAGGTAGCGCGCGACCTCGTCGGCGGACAGCCCGCGACCGTCCTGGGCGGCGCAGGTCACGCCGTACTCCGTCTCCAGACCGAAGATCCGCCTGTCCATCGCCGTGCTCCCTCCTGTCGACCCCCGCGCCGGTCCGTCCCGATCAGTCTGCGTCCAGCAGGTCCTCCAGCAAGGCCCCGGCCAGCCGTCGGAACGTGCGGCGCGGTCGCGTCCTGTCGAGCACCGCGACCTCCAGCTGCGCCGCGGGGATCACCCGGGCCTCCCCGCCGTCGTCGGGCGGCGACCCCAGCGTCCGGACCGCCAGCGCGAGCACCTCGGGCAGCGTGAGCCCGGCCCGCCACTCCTGCGCCAGGATCGCGCCGAGCCGCTCGGCCTGCCCGCCCATGACCACGTAGCCGTGCTCGTCGGTCACCGAGCCGTCGTACGCCAGCCGGTAGATCTGGTCGCCCGCCACCGCGCGGCCGACCTCGGCGACGACGATCTCGACCTCGAGCGGCTTGGACTCCGTGGTGAACGACGTGCCGAGCGTCTGCGCGTACGCGTTGGCCAGGCCCCGCGCCGTGACGTCCTCGCGGTCGTAGGAGTAGCCGCGCAGGTCGGCGTAGCGCACGCCGGCCACCCGCAGGTTCTCGAACTCGTTGTACTTGCCGACGGCCGCGAAGCCGATGCGGTCGTAGATCTCGGAGATCTTGTGCAGCGCGCGCGACGCGTTCTCGGTGGCGAACGCGATCCCGTCGTCGTACTGCAGGACGACGACGGACCGGCCGCGGGCGATGCCCTTGCGCGCGTAGTCCGCCCGGTCCTTCATCAGCTGCTCGGGCGAGACGTAGAACGGCATGCTCATCGCGCACCTCCGCGACCCTCGTGCGTGCGGCGACGTTCCTGCTCGACGGTCTCGGCCACCGCGCTGAGGTCGGCGTCGGAGACACGCAGGTAGCCCGACTCGGTCACCGTGGCGACGACCGGCCAGATGCCCCGGGTGTGGTCCGGGCCGCCGGTCGCCGAGTCGTCGTCGGCCGCGTCCACGAGCGCCTCCACGGCCACCCGCACCGCGCCGGCGGCGTCGAGACCCGGGCGCCACAGCTTCTTGAGCGAGCCGCGCGCGAACACCGAGCCCGAGCCCACCGCGTGGTGGTCGTGCTCCTCGTAGCGGCCGCCCGTGACGTCGTAGGAGAAGATCCGGCCGATGCGGCGGTCCAGGTCGAAGCCGCCGAACAGCGGCACCACCGCGAGCCCCTGCATCGCGAGGCCGAGGTTCCCCCGGATCATCGTCGCGAGCCGGTTGGCCTTGCCGTCGAGCGAGAGCAGGCTGCCCTCGATCTTCTCGTAGTGCTCGAGCTCGAGCTGGAACAGGCGGACCAGCTCGACGGCCAGGCCGGCGGTGCCGGCGATGCCGACCGCGGAGTACTCGTCGGCCGGGAAGACCTTCTCGATCTCGCGGCTCGCGATCATCGAGCCCATGGTCGCGCGGCGGTCACCCGCCATGACGATCCCGCCGTCGAAGGCGAGCGCCAGGATGGTGGTGCCGTGCGGCGCCTGGACGTCGCCGCCGGGCCGGTTACCCGGCAGCAGCTGCGGGGCGTGGCTCGAGAGGAACTCCACGAACGACGACGAGCCGGGGGTCGTGAACGCGTGCGGCAGCCGCCCGGAAGCGGACGTGTCGTGAGAACTCATCGGCGCTCACTGACCGCCCTTCTGGACGAATCCACGCACGAACTGCTCCGCGTTGGACTCCAGGACGTCGTCGATCTCGTCGAGCAGCGCATCCACCTCGGCGTCCCGGGCCTGCGCGCTGGGCGCGGCCGGGGCCGGGGTGTCGGGGCCGTCGTCCGGTTCCTCGTCCTCGCGGCGCGGGCGTACGTGTTCCTGACCAGCCATGGTGACCTCCCGGAAGTGCCGGACGACGTGCTGACGCCCACCCTAGGCCCATCTTCCGACGCGTCCGGTCCCCACGCCACGGACCGGACGGGTCGCGTCAGGCGCCGAGCGCGTCGAGCAGCGCGGCGGCGTCCGGGCTGCGGTCGAGCAGGTCACCCACGTGCGCGTGCGTCCCGCGCAGCGGGTCGCGCATCGGCACCCGCTGGAGCGTCGCCGCGCCCGGCACGTCGAAGACGACCGAGTCCCAGCTGGCCGCCGAGATCTCCCCGCCGTACCGCGCGACGGCCTCGCCGCGGAAGTAGGCCCGGGTGTCCCGCGGGGGGTGCACCACAGCGTCCGCGACCGCCTCGGGGCTCACCAGCAGCTCGACCGCGCCGGCCTGGACCAGCCGGTGGTAGAGGCCGCGCTCGGGCCGCACGTCGGACCACTGCAGGTCCATCGCGGCCAGCCGGGGGTGGTCCCAGGCCAGGTGGTCGCGGCGCCGCATGCCCTCGAGCAGCCGCAGCTTGGCCAGCCACTCCACCTCGCGCGCGCATGACGCCGGGTCGGTGGTCAGCCGGTCGAGCACGGACTCCCAGCGGTCCAGCACGTCCGTGGTCTGCGCGTCGGGCTCGTCGCCGACGTGGGCCAGCGCCGCGCGGATCGCGTCGAGGTACTCGCGCTGCACCTCGAGGGCCGTCAGCCGCCGCCCGTCCGCGAGCTCGAGCCGCGTGGTGAGGGTCAGGTCGTGGCTCACCAGGTGGACCGCGTGCACCGGGTCCCGCAGCGTCAGGCGGTCGATGGCGGCGAGCGCTCCCCCGGCACCGCCGTCGGCGACCGCGCGCTCGATGAGCCAGAGCACCAGCGACGTGGTGCCCAGCCGCAGGTACGTCGCCACCTCGAGCATCGTCGCGTCGCCGATGATCACGTGCAGCCGCCGCCACCGGTCCGGGTCGGCGTGCGGCTCGTCGCGCGTGTTGATGATCGGGCGGCGCAGGGTCGTCTCGAGGCCGACCTCGGCCTCCATGTAGTCCGCGCGCTGCGAGAGCTGGAAGCCCGGCTCCTCGCCGCGCTGCCCCAGCCCCACCCGGCCGGCGCCCGTGAACACCTGCCGCGTGACGAAGAACGGGATGAGCCGCGCCGCGAGGTCGTTGAACGGGACCGCGCGGTCGACCAGGTAGTTCTCGTGCATGCCGTACGTGGCGCCCTTGCCGTCCACGTTGTTCTTGTAGAGGGCGACGTCCGGCAGCGCGGCGGTCGACGCCAGGGCGCGCACCGACGCGAGCATGACGCGCTCGCCCGCCCGGTCCCAGAGCACCGCGTCGAGCGGGTTGGTCACCTCGGGCGAGGAGTACTCCGGGTGGGCGTGGTCGACGTAGAGGCGCGCGCCGTTGGTGAGGATGACGTTCGCCGCGCCCGGGTCCTCGTACTCCTCCGTGGTGGCGCGGGGCAGGGCTTGCGGGCCGTCGCCGGACGGCGCGGGCTTCTGCGGGTCGTCCGTCAGCAGCGAGGGGTGCGCCGACGCGCGCTGCAGGTGGAAGCCGCGGGCGTCGTGCAGCGGGTCCTCGTCGTCGTAGTCCCAGCGGGCCTTGGTGCGCGCACCCTCGCGGGCGGCGGCGTGCACGGCGACCACGTGGCTGGACAGCAGCATCGGGTTGGCCAGCGGGCGCCCGGGCTGGAGGATCCCGTACTCGGTCTCGATCCCCATCACGCGGCGCACGGTCACGGGACCACCCTAGGGTCGCGTGACCGCGCGTCGCGCCGCCGGTCCGTCAGAGGTACTGGCCGGTGCTGGTGACCGTCTCGATCGTGCGCGAGCCCTCGGCGCCCTTCTTGCCCTGCACGATCGTCCGGATGAAGACGATGCGCTCGCCCTTCTTGCCGGAGATGCGCGCCCAGTCGTCGGGGTTGGTCGTGTTGGGCAGGTCCTCGTTCTCGCGGAACTCGTCGACGCAGGCCGTCAGCAGGTGGTCGACCCGGATGCCGCGCTGGCCGGTGCTCAGGAAGTCCTTGATGGCGGACTTCTTGGCGCGGTCGACGACGTTCTGGATCATGGCGCCCGAGTTGAAGTCCTTGAAGTACAGGACCTCCTTGTCGCCGCTCGCGTACGTGACCTCGAGGAACCGGTTCTCGTCGCTCTCGGTGTACATCCGCTCGACCACGCGGGTGATCATCGCCTCGACGGCCGCCGATGCGGACCCGCCGTGCTCCGCGATGTCGTCCGGGTGGATGGGCAGCGTCGGCACGAGGTACTTGCCGAAGATCTCGCGCGCACCCTCCGCGTCGGGCCGCTCGATCTTGATCTTCACGTCGAGCCGGCCCGGCCGCAGGATGGCGGGGTCGATCATGTCCTCGCGGTTGGAGGCGCCGATGACGATGACGTTCTCCAGGCGCTCGACGCCGTCGATCTCGCTCAGCAGCTGCGGCACGATCGTCGTCTCGACGTCGCTGGAGACGCCCGTGCCGCGGGTGCGGAAGAGCGACTCCATCTCGTCGAAGAACACGACCACCGGGTGGCCCTGCGACGCCTTCTCGCGCGCCCGGGCGAAGATCAGCCGGATGTGCCGCTCGGTCTCGCCCACGTACTTGTTGAGCAGCTCCGGGCCCTTGACGTTGAGGAAGAAGCTCTTGGTGTCGGCGGTGTCCTCGCCGCGCGCCGCGGCCGCGGTGGCCGCGAGCGAGTGCGCGACCGCCTTGGCGATGAGCGTCTTCCCGCATCCCGGGGGCCCGTACAGCAGCACGCCCTTCGGCGGCTTGAGCCCGTGCTCCAGGAACAGCTCGGGGTGCAGGAACGGCAGCTCGACGGCGTCGCGGATGGCCTCGATCTGCGGCCCGAGCCCGCCGATGTCCTCGTAGTCGATGTCCGGGACCTCTTCGAGCACGAGCTCCTCGACCTCGGCCCGCGGGATGATCTCAAACACGAAGCCGCTGCGCGAGTCGATGGTCAGGGCGTCGCCGATCCGCACGTGCGCGTCCTTGACCTGCCCGGCGAAGCGCACGACGCGCTCCTCGTCGCCCCGGCCGACCACCAGGGCGCGGTCGGTGCCCAGCAGCTCCTTGACCGTGACGAGCTCGCCGACCTCCTCGTAACCGCCGGCCTCGACCACCGTGAGGGCCTCGTTGAGCATGACCTCCTGGCCGGGGCGCAGGCGCGAGACGTCGAGCGACGGGCTCGCGCCGACGTGCATCTTGCGGCCCGACGACACGATGTCCACGGTGCCGTCCGTGCGCGCGCCGAGGAACGTGGCGTACGTGCCCGGAGGCTTGGCCAGGTCGTCCACCTGGCGCTTGAGGTCGATGATCTGCTCGCGGGCCGCGACGAGCGCGTCGCTGAGGCGCTCGTTCTTCGCGGCGAGCACGCTGAGCTCTCGGTGCAGGTCCCGCCCAGGGGCAGCCGGTTCGGTCATCTGTCGGCCTCCGTTCCGCGTCGTGCGTGGTCGTCACTCCGTCCCACCGTGCACGGCTCTGTGCCTGCTGGTCCGACGACCCTAACCACCAGTGTCAACCGCCGGGGCACGACGCGCGCGAGCCGGCTCAGATCGTGGGAGGAGCCTGACCGACATCGCGACGTGCACGGCGCAGCTTCTTGTCCGAGACCAGCCGCTCCCCCATCGCCTCGGGCGACCAGAGCTCGGCGTCGTCCACCGCGGGCGCGCCGTCGGGGGCCACGGGGTACGCGCCCTTGGCGGGCCGGCGCCGGCGCTGCGGGGCGTCGACGCCGTCGGCCAGCCGGCGCGTGGTCAGCAGGAACCCGGTGTGCCCGATCATCCGGTGCTGCGGCCGCACCGCGAGCCCCTCGAGGTGCCAGCCGCGCACCATCGACTCCCACGCCTCCGGCTCCGTGTACCGGCCGTCGCTGCGGATGTCCTCGGCCAGCCGCGACAGCTGCGTCGTCGTCGCGACGTAGGAGATGAACACGCCGCCGGGCGCGAGGGCGTCGGCGACCGCGTCGAGGTTCTCCCACGGCGCGAGCATGTCGAGCACCACGCGGTCGACGCTGCCCGGCTCGGCCACGGTCGGCAGCACGTCGGACAGGTCCCCGACCGACAGCTCCCACGCCGGGTGCGGGCCGCCGAAGAAGCCCTCGACGTTGCCGCGGGCGATCGCCGCGAAGTCCTCGCGCCGCTCGATCGAGTGCAGCGAGCCGCCGTCGCCCACCGCCCGCAGGAGCGACATGGTCAGGGCGCCGGAGCCGACGCCCGCCTCGATCACCCGGGCTCCGGGGTAGATGTCCGCCATGGCGACGATCTGGCCCGAGTCCTTGGGGTAGACCACCGCGGCGCCGCGCGGCATCGACAGCACGTAGTCCGCCAGCAGGGGCCGCACCGCGAGGTACTCGATCCCGGCGGTGTTCTTCACCACCGAGCCCTCGGGGGCGCCGAGCAGCAGGTCGTGGCTGAGGTAGCCGCGGTGCGTGTGGAACGAGGCTCCCTCGGCCAGCGTGATCGTGTGCATCCGGCCGCGCGGGTCGGTGAGCTGCACGCGGTCGCCCGCGCGGAAGAGGCCGCGACGCTGCGCGGCTCCGGTGGACGTCTGGTCGGGGGTCACGGTGCCCGAGTCTAGGAGCGGATGGCGGCGACGACGTCCATCGCGCGGATCAGCCCCACCACGCGGCCGTCGACGACGGCGGCCACGACCGGCGAGTGCTCGGTGGCCCGGCCGACGGCCGCGACCAGCTCCTGCCCCGCGAGCCTGCCGTCGACCACGGCACCGACCGGCAGCGGGACCGCGACCGCGGTGACCGGCGTGGTGCCGGCGGCCTCCGCGGGCACCGAGGCCGCGGCGGCGCGGTCGACGTACGCCGCGGGTCGCCCGTCCGGCGAGAGGATGACGACCTCGTCGGCCCCCGCGGCGGCCGCCAGGGCCCCCGCGTGCGCGATCGACTCGGTGTGGCCGACGCCCACGGCGCGCCGCCCCACGGAGGCCACCGTGACCTGCCCGACCGCCTTCTGCGTGCGCCCGCCGCGCACGGCCGCGGACGCGCCGGACCACAGGAACGCCCCGATGAGCGCCGCCCAGACGACGTCCCCGATGTTCGGCTGCCGGCCCTGGAGCAGCGGCAGACCGAGCGCCCAGGCGAAGACCGCGACCGCGACCACACGGCCGACCCAGCCGGCGGCGACGGTCCCGGTGTGCCGGTTCTTGGTCACGGCCCACACGGCCGCCTCGAGCAGGTACCCGCCGTCGAGCGGCAGGCCCGGGATCAGGTTGAACAGCCCGACGAACGCGTTGGTGACGCAGCCGGACCACAGCAGCAGCCCGACCACGCTCACGGCGTCGACGGGCCGGGCCAGCGCGAAGAACCCGGCGGCGAGCACGAGGTTCGCGATCGGGCCGACGACGGCGATGAGGGCGCTGCTGCCGGGCGTCGGCGTGGCACCGCCGAACGCGGTGTGCCCGCCCCAGAGGGTCAGCACGAACTCCCGGGGCTGCTGCCCGCGCGCCCGGGCCATGAACCCGTGCGCGAGCTCGTGCACCAGGACGGAGGCGAACAGCAGGACGACGAACGCGAGCGCCACGACGTAGACGAGGGCGCCCAGGTTCCCGGCCCGGGACCGCACGCTCGGCGCGAAGATCAGGGTCAGCACGACCGCCGCGATGAGCCAGCTGGGCGCCAGGATGATCGGGGCGCCGGCCACGCGTCCGATCACCCAGCCGGAGCTGCGCCGTGCCGGGGGTCGGGAGTCGCTCACCGGTCCAGCGTAGGTGCCTGCCCGGCGCGCGGCGTCGCTCGCCCGCGGTGTGGGTGGGGGCGCCTAGGCTCGACCGCGTGACAGTGCAGCATCTCGACCACGAGGCCCCCGACGCCGGACCCGACCCCGTCGTGGTGGTCGACGACGCCGTCGAGGAGCTGGTCGAGGTCGCGGTCGAGCAGACCGCGGAGCGCCCCCCGTCCCGCCCCGGCCTGTCCCCGTCGCGGGCCAACGACTTCCTGCAGTGCCCGCAGCTGTTCCGGTTCCGGGTGATCGACCGCCTGCCCGAGCCGCCCAGCTCGGCCGCCGCCCGCGGCACCCTCGTGCACGCGGTGCTGGAGCACCTGTTCGACCTGCCGGCGGTCGAGCGCACGCTGGCCGCCGCGCACGCCCTGCTGCCCGACCAGTGGGCCACGCTCGTCGAGCACAACCCCGACGTCGCCGAGCTGTTCGCGGAGCCCGCCCAGCTGGCCGAGTGGCTGACCAGCGCCGAGGCGCTGCTGGCGACGTACTTCACGCTCGAGGACCCGACGCGCATCGAGCCGCGGGAGCGCGAGCTCCTGGTCTCGACGGAGCTCGACGAGGGCGGCCCCCTGCTGCGCGGCATCGTCGACCGCGTCGACGTCGCGCCCAACGGCTGGGTCCGCGTGGTCGACTACAAGACCGGCCGCTCCCCGCGCGCGGGGTTCGAGAGCTCGGCGCTCTTCCAGATGCGCTTCTACGCCTACGTCATCTGGCGGACGCGCGGGGTCCTGCCCAAGCGCCTGCAGCTCGAGTACCTGGGCGACGGCGTGGTGCTCACGCACGAGCCCACCGAGCCCGAGATGGCGACCATCGAGGCGCGCGTGCGGTCCATCTGGGCCGGGATCGAGGACGCGGCCCGCTCGGGCGACTGGCGCCCGCGGACGTCGAAGCTGTGCGACTGGTGCTCGTTCAAGGCGCTGTGCCCGGCGTTCGGGGGGACTCCCCCTCAGATCCCGGCGGGCGCCGTCGAGCGGTCGATCGGCGTCGTGCCCGCGGCCTGAACCGGTCAGCTCGCGCGCAGCCGGTCCAGCACGTCGCCGCGCGCGATCCGCGTGAGATCGGCCAGCGTGAGTCCCACCAGGGACGGGACCCGGCTGAGGCCGGGCCGCTCGGCCACGGCCTGCATGACCTCGACCGCCAGCACCCGGGCCCCCGAGGCCACGGCCGACGTCACGCCCGTGCGGGAGTCCTCGACGGCGACGCAGGTCGCGACGTCGACCCCCAGCCGCTGCGCGGCCAGCAGGTAGGGCTCCGGGTCGGGCTTCGGCCGGCTCACCTCGTCGCCGCTGATCACCACGTCGAACAGCCCCACCGCCGCCGCGAACGGCTGGGCCAGCACGGCGAAGGACGACGTGACCAGCGCCATGGGCACCCCGGCGGCCGCCACCTGCTCGAGCAGGTCCTGCGCGCCCGGCTGCCACGGGATGCCGCTGGCCACCCCGGCCGCGACCCGCGAGTTGAGGAAGTCGACGATCTCCTCGGGCGGAAGGTCCACGCCGCGGTCCCGCAGCGCCTGCGCGCTCACCAGCATGGGGTTGCCCACCAGGGCGAGCCCGTCCTCGTGGGTCCACACGCCGCCGTGGGCCTCGACCAGCTCGGTCTCCGCCGCGATCCAGTACGGCTCGGTGTCGATGAGCGTGCCGTCCATGTCCCAGAGGACGGCGGCGGGCGCGGCGAGGTCGGAGAAGGTGCGGGGCATCGGTCCATCGTACGAGCCGGCGCAGGGGGTCTTCCGACGCGCGCGGACGGGCCGTCCGCGGCGGGCGCTCCTGCGCGCTCTAGTCTGAGCCGATGAGCGAGTCCCCACCGGCCGACCTCCCCGTTCGCGAGACCGTGCTGCTCGCGGCGTTCGAGGGATGGAACGACGCCGGGTCGGCGGCCACCCAGGCGCTGGAGCACCTGCACGAGGTGTGGAACGCGGAGCAGGTCGACGAGCTGGACCCCGAGGAGTACCACGACTTCCAGGTCAACCGCCCGGTGGTCGGCCCCGGTCCCGACGGTCGCCGCGAGATCACCTGGCCGACCACGGCCGTCGCCGTCGCGACCGCGCCCCTGACCGGCCGCCGGATCGTCCTGGTGCACGGCATCGAGCCCTCCATGCGCTGGCGGCGGTATTGCACCGAGCTGCTCGACATCGCCGCGACCCTCGAGGTGGACGCCGTGGTCACCGTCGGTGCGCTGCTGGCGGACGTGCCGCACACGCGACCGATCCCCGTGAACGCGACCAGCGAGGACCCGGACGTGCGCGACGTCTTCGGCCTGGAGCCCAACACGTACGAGGGCCCCACGGGCATCGTCGGCGTGCTGCAGCACGAGGCGGCGGCCCGCGGGCTGCGCGCGATGTCGCTCTGGGCCGCCGTCCCGCACTACGTGGCGCACCCGCCGTCCCCCAAGGCGACGCTCGCCATCCTGCACCGCCTCGAGCAGCTGCTGGGCGAGCCGGTCCCGCTGGGTGAGCTCCCCGACGACTCCGCCGCCTGGCAGCACGGCGTCGACGAGCTGGCGGCCGAGGACGCCGAGATCGGCGAGTACGTGCACCAGCTCGAGGAGGCCAAGGACACGGCCGACCTGCCCGAGGCCAGCGGCGAGGCGATCGCGCAGGAGTTCGAGCGCTACCTGCGCCGCCGCGACAAGGGCACAGGCGGCTGACCCCGCTTTCGCAACGTCCGAGCAGAAGCAGCCCCTGACCCCCACCTGCTCGGACGTCCCCCACCCTGATCCCACAACGTCCGAGCAGATGCAGCCCCTGGGCCCCAATTGCTCGGACGTCCGCAGATTCGGTCGCCCCGGCGCGCGAATGTGCGGACGCAGCGGTGAGGAACCCTGACGTCCGCAGATTCGGTCGCCCCAGCGCGCGAATGTGCGGACGCACCGGTCAGAAGACCCGGACGTCCGCAGATTCGGTCGCCCCGGCGCGCGGATGGGCGGGCGTCCGGTGCCGCGGCGACCTACAGGCGGATGCCCAGCAGGGCGTCGAGCAGGCGGCCCATGATGCCCGGGGCGCCCTCGACCGGCTCGGCGGTGCCGGCCAGCGCCAGGTCCGCCCACGCGTCGACCGCGGCGAGCGCGGCTGGGGTGTCGAGGTCGTCGGCGAGCGCCACGCGGACCGCGGCCAGGGTGCTGTCGGCGTCGGGACCGCCGTTGCCGGAGACCGCGCGGCGCCAGCGCTCGAGGCGGTCCTGCGCGGCGTGCAGCTCGGCGTCGGTCCAGTCCCAGTCGTCGCGGTAGCGGTGCGCCAGGATGGCCAGCCGCACGGCCATGGGGTCCACGCCCTGCTCGCGCAGCGCGGAGACCAGGACGAGGTTGCCGCGGGACTTGCTCATCTTGTGGCCACCCAGCCCGACCATGCCGGTGTGCAGGTGGACGCGGGCGCCGTGCCCGGAGTCGAGCAGCCGGGCGTGCGAGGTGCTCATCTCGTGGTGCGGGAAGAGCAGGTCGGACCCGCCGCCCTCGACGTCGAAGGGCAGGCCGAGGGCGTCGCGGGCGATCACGGCGCACTCGATGTGCCAGCCGGGCCGGCCGCGGCCGAGCGACCCGCCGTCCCACGCGGGCTCACCGGACCGCTCCCGACGCCACAGCAGCGGGTCGAGCGGTGCGCGCTTGCCGGGCCGCTCGGGGTCGCCGCCGCGCTCGCGGGACAGCGCCCGCATGGTGTCGTCGTCGAGCCCGGCGACCGCGCCGAAGTCGATGTCGGCCGAGAGGTCGGCGTAGACGTCGCCCAGGCCGTCGTCGTCGAGCGCGTCCGGGGACGGCACCCGGTACGCGGCGCCGGCGGCCAGGAGCACCTCGACGGCCTCCACGACGGCGGGGATGACCTCGACCACGCCGGAGTACACGTCGGGCGGGATGACGGCGAGCGCGGTCATGTCCTCCGCGTACAGCGCGGTCTGCTCCGCGGCCAGGTCGCGCCAGTCGACGCCGGTGGCCGCGGCCCGCTCGAGCAGCGGGTCGTCCACGTCCGTGACGTTCGAGGCGTACCGCACGGTGTACCCCGAGTCCCGCCACGCCCGTCCGAGCACGTCGAAGGCCACGTAGGTGGCGGCGTGACCGAGGTGGGTGGCGTCGTAGGGCGTGATCCCGCAGACGTACAGCGTGGCGTCCTGCCCGGCCGCGGCCAGGACCAGCCGGTCGGTCGAGGAGTCACGCACCTGGACCGGGAAGCCACGTCCGGGGATCTGCGGGATGAACGGGGGTGGCCAGGTGAGCACGGCGGAAGCCTAGCCGCGTCCCGGCGCGAGGCCGTGCAGAGGTCCACAATGCCGAGGTGAGCACCGAGCCCCTGACCCAGCCCGACGAGCGCGTGTGCGTGGAGACCTCGGACGGGTGGAAGGTCGCCGAGCCCGGCGCGCGGAGCACGGGCGCGCGCTGGGTGATCGTCGACTCGGTCGACGACCTGTCCGAGGCCGCGCGCCGGCATGGCATCAGCGAGCACGCCATCGCGCTGCTCGAGCACCGCATCCCCGGCGCGCACGCCCCGACCCCGAACCACGTCCAGCGCGCCCGGCTCGACCGCTCCCCCGACGGCGAGCTCATCCTGACCACCCCGACGCTCTCGTACGTCGAGTCCACGCGCGACGTGAACACCGGGGCGCTGACCAGCGTCGTCGGCGACGACGTCGTGCTCATGGCCGAGATGGGCGACGCGCACGTGCTCGACCGCGCGGTCGAGAAGCTGACCGGCGGCTTCCCGGTGCCCGACGAGGGCGTGCACCAGGTCCTCGCCGTCGTCGTGCTCACGCTCGTCTCGGAGGCCTCCGACGTCGAGATCGGGCTGGGCGACGCCGTCGCCGAGGCCGAGCGCCTCGTGTTCTCGACGGCGCGGCACCACAACCCGCTCGAGACCATCTACGACCTCAAGCGGGAGATCGCCGAGGCCCGCCGCGCGCTCAGCCCTGTCACGTCGGTGCTGCCCGAGCTCATCGCCGAGGCCGAGGAAGCGCCGGGCCAGCGGCAGTCGCAGCCGTGGCTGCGCCGGGCCGAGGCGTGGGTCGACCGCCTGGACAAGCACCTCGACAGCTACGACAACCTGCTGAGCGACATGCTGTCCGTGCACCTGTCGCAGGTGTCCGTGCGGCAGAACGAGGACGTCCGCAAGATCTCGGCGTGGGCGGCCATCGCGGCCGCGCCGACGCTGCTCGCGAGCGTGTACGGCATGAACTTCCGGCACATGCCGGAGCTCGACTGGACCTACGGGTACCCGCTCGCCATCGGCGCCATGCTGGTGATCTGCGGATCGCTCTGGACGCTGTTCCGCCGGTCCGGCTGGCTCTGAGGCGCTACGGCGTGACCGGCGCGGTGTTCGGCTCGAGCACGCCCGTGAGCAGCAGGATCACGACGAGGGCGGCGAGCCCGAGCCGGTAGTACACGAACGGCTTGTAGCTGAAGGTCGAGACGATCTTCAGGAACACGATGATGACCAGGTAGCCGACGACGAACGCCACGAGCGTCGCCACGAGCGTGGGGCCGAACCCGGGCGTGCCGCCCTTCCCGAAGTCGCCGACGCTCTTGGCCAGCTGGAACAGGCCGGACCCGAACACGGCCGGGATCGCCAGCAGGAACGAGTACCGCGCGGCGGCCTCCCGCGTGTAGCCCATGAGCAGCCCACCGGTGATGGTGCCGCCGGACCGGGACACGCCGGGGATGAGCGCGAGCGCCTGCCAGAAGCCGAACTGCACGGCGTGCCGACCGGTCAGCTCCGTGAGCTCGCGCTGCTTGGCCCCCACCCGGTCGGCCCACCCGAGCACCAGGCCGAACCCGGCGAGGGTCAGCGCGATGAGCCAGAGGTTGCGGAAGGTCTGCTCGATCGCGTCCTGGAACGCCAGCCCGAGGATGACGATCGGCAGGGAGCCGAGCACGATGAACCACGCCATGAGCGCGTCGTGGTCGGAGGCCTGGCCCGGGGGCATGCCGGCGCGCGACCGCCAGTCGGTGCCGTGGTCGCCCCGCAGCGCGCGCCACCAGGCGCTCGCGATCCGCGCGATGTCGCGCCGGAAGTAGAGGATCACCGCGGTCTCGGTGCCCAGCTGGGTGATCGCGGTGAACGACGCCCCCGGGTCGGTCGACCCGATGAGCTCGCCGACGATGCGCAGGTGCGCGCTCGACGAGACCGGGAGGAACTCGGTCAATCCCTGCACGAGCCCCAAGAGGATCGCTTCACCCAGTCCCATCGCGTCCGTCACGAGCGGAACGATAGCCGGGGTGCGTTGCCGCAGATGACACACACGCGCGCCGATTAGGGTTGCGCCTCATGGAACAGCGCCACCTGGGCCGCACCGGCTTGCGGGTCTCCCGGCTCGGGCTCGGCACCATGACGTGGAGCCGGGACACCGACGAGCACGACGCGACCGAGCAGCTCCGCGACTTCACCGACGCCGGCGGCACCCTGATCGACACCTCCGCGTCGTACGCCGACGGCGGTGCCGAGGAGCTGCTGGGCACGCTCCTCGGCGACGTGGTGCCCCGCGACGAGGTCGTGCTCTGCACCAAGGCGGGCATCCGGCGCACGAGCACCGGCGGCGTGGTCGACGCCTCGCGCGGCGGCCTGCTCGCCTCGCTCGACGGCTCGCTGCGCCGGCTGCGCACCGACCACGTCGACCTGTGGCTCGTGCAGACGCCCGACCCGCGCACCCCGCTGGACGAGACCGTGTCGGCGCTGCGCCTGGCCGTGACCAGCGGTCGCGCCCGCTACGTCGGCCTGTCCAACCACGCGGGCTGGCAGGTGGCCCGCGCGGCGAGCCTGCTCGAGGGCGAGGTCGGCCTGACCGCCGTCGAGGCGGAGTACTCGCTGCTGCAGCGCGGGATCGAGCGCGAGGTCGTGCCGGCGGCCGTCGCGCTGGGCGTCGGCGTGCTCGCCTGGTCGCCGCTCGGCCGCGGGGTGCTGACCGGCAAGTACCGGCGCACCATCCCCGCCGACTCCCGGGCCGCGTCCCCGCACCTCGCCGGGTTCGTCGAGCCCTACCTGGCGCGGGCCGCGGCGACCATCGTCGAGGCCGTGGCGACCGCCGCCGACGGTCTCGACCGGACGCCGCTGGAGGTCGCGCTCGCGTGGGTGCAGGGCCGCGGCGTCGCGTCGGCGGTCGTGGGCGCCCGGACCGCCACGCAGCTGCGGGCGTCGCTCGCGGCGCAGGACCTCGTCCTGCCCGACGAGCTGCGCAAGGCGCTCGACGAGGTCAGCGCGCCGAGCCTCGGGTACCCCGAGAGGTTCTAGCGGGTGGCCTCGTCGGCGAGGTCGTCGACGTCCGCGTCGTCGTAGTCCTCGTCCTCGTCGTCCTCGTCGTCCTCGTCCTCGTCGTCGTCCTCCTCGGCGAGGTAGAACGGCGTGGCCTCGCCGTGCACGGTGCCCAGGGCGTCGTCGTAGACCTCGAATGCGTCGGCCAGGATGTCGTAGGCGTCGTCGACCGCCGGGTCGTCCTCGCCGTGCGGCGCGGCGACGGCGGTGTAATGGGCCTCGAGGGCTGCGATCAGGCGGTCCAGCGCGGCACGCGGGTCGACGGTCATGCGACGACCGTAGCCTCCCGCGAGGCACAATGGCAGCGCGTAAGGTTCTTCGGCACCAGCATCGGGACGTAGGCGCGGAGACGCGCGGGACGGGGTGGTCGATGGCAGACGGACAGACGAGGACGAAGCGCCCCGACTGGGTCGCGCAGGGCGGTCAGTACGAGTACCGCGTGCTCCGGATCCCGGCGACGACCTCGCGCAACGACGCCCGCCGGATGCTCACCGAGCAGGCCGAGCTGGGCCGGTGGGAGCTGTCCCGCACGCTGCTGTTCGCGGGCGGCGAGCGCAAGGTCTGGCTGCGGCGGAAGGTCATCCGCGTGCGCAGCACCCTGGGCTCGGACTGACCCCGCCCCGCCCTACAGCTCGGCGAGCGGGACGCTCTCGTCCGCCAGCCTCTCGGGCGGGATCCGCCGGCCCACGAGCGCGCGCAGCCGGTCGTTGACGTCCCAGACGTTGACGTTCATCGCGGCGCGCACCCGTCCGTCGCGCAGCCAGAACGCGACGAGCTCCGACCCGGCCGGGTCGCCGCGCACCACCACGTCGTCGTCCGCGTCCGCGAAGCCGACGTACTCCATGCCGAGGTCGTACTGGTCGGTGTAGAAGTACGGCTGCCAGTCGTGCACGGCGTCCTGGCCCAGGATCGAGCGAGCCGCCAGCGCACCCTGCCGGATCGCGTTGTCCCAGTGCTCCACCCGCAGGCCGTGCCCGAGCGCGGTGTTGTGGGCCAGCGCCACGTCCCCGGCCGCCAGCACCGCGGGGTCGGCGGTGCGCAGGCGCTCGTCGACGACGATCCCCCGCGCGTCCGCCGCGAGGCCGGCCGCCACGGCGAGGCCGACGTTCGGCGCGGCGCCCACGCCGACGAGCACGACGTCCGCGGGCACGAGCTCGCCGCCCACCCGGACGCCGGTGACGCGTCCGGCCGCACCGTCGAAGGCCTCCACGCCGACGCCCGTGCGCAGGTCCACGCCGTGCGCCCGGTGCAGGGCCGCGAAGTGCGCGGCCAGCTGCGGACCGAGCACCCGCAGCAGCGGCTGCGCGGCGTACTCGAGCACCGTGACGTCGCAGCCGGCCGACCGCGCCGCGGCCGCGACCTCGAGGCCGATCCAGCCGCCGCCGACGATCACCAGCCGCGACCGGGCGTCCAGGTCGCCGCGCAGGAGGTCGCTGTCCGCCAGCCTGCGCAGCGTCCGCACGCCGTCGAGGTCCGCCCCCGGCACGTCCAGCGTCCGCGGGCTCGACCCGGTGGCGATGACGAGGTGGTCGTACCCGAGCACGCCGCCGTCCGAGAGCGCGACCGTCCGCGCCTCCCGGTCGACGGCCGTGGCCGTGGTGCCGAACCGGGTCTCGACGTCGTGCTCGGCGTACCAGTCCTCGGGGTGCACGAACACCTCGTCGCGCGGCGTGGCCCCCTGCAGGTAGCCCTTGGACAGCGGGGGTCGCTCGTAGGGCCGGACGGGTTCGTCGCCGACGAGGGTGACCGGCTGGTCGTCGCCCTCCTCGCGCAAAGTGGCGACGACGTGCGCCGCCGCGAGCCCGGCACCGACGACGACGGTTCCTGACATGACGACCTCCTACGGACGGACGGCGGCGAGGAACTCCGCGCGGGTGGCGGGCGAGTCCCGCAGGGCGCCGGACAGCGCCGACGTGGTCGTCACGGTGCCACCCGCGCGCACGCCCCGCATGGTCATGCACAGGTGCTCGGCCTCGATGACGACGCCGACGCCGCGGGGGGCCAGCTCGGCGTCGATCCAGTCCGCGACCTGACGGGTGAGGCGCTCCTGGACCTGCGGGCGGCGCGCGAACATCTCGACCACGCGCGCGAACTTGGACAGGCCGAGGATCCGCCCGGCCGGCAGGTAGCCGACGTGGGCCACGCCGACGAACGGGAGCAGGTGGTGCTCGCACATCGACTGGACGGGGATCGAGCGGACCACGACGAGCTCGTCGTAGCCCTCGTCGTTGGGGAAGGTCGTCATGGCGAACGGGCGCGGGGTGAGCATCGCGGCGTAGGCCTGCGCCATGCGGCGAGGGCTCTGCTCCGTTCCCGGCGTGTCGCACGGGATCCCGAGCGCCTCGAGGAAGGTGCGGGCGGCGTCCTCGGCGGCGTCGATCCCGACGTCGGCGCGGGTGGTCGTGAGCGTCACCGCAGAGCCTCGTTTCTATCGGAGATAGACTTGTACTTTAGAAATCTCCGCCTGTAGTGTCAATGGGGTGGACGGGGTGAGCACGGGGACCTTCGCGGCGGACGCCGAGCGCATCGGCGCGCTCGCGGACCCGGTCCGCCTGGCGCTCTACCGCTTCGTCCGCTCCCAGCCGGAGCCCGTCAGCCGGGACCAGGCTGCCGACGCGGTGGGCATCCCCCGCCACCAGGCGCGGTTCCACCTGGACCGGCTCGCGGTCGACGGGCTGCTCGCCACGAGCCACGCGCGGCTCACGGGCCGCACCGGCCCGGGGGCGGGCCGGCCGGCCAAGCTCTACCGGCGGGCCGCCCGCGAGATCGCGGTGACCCTCCCCGACCGCGAGTACGAGCTCGCGGGGCGCCTGCTCAGCGACGCGGTCGCGGAGTCGGCGCGGACCGAGGAACCCGTGCTCGACGCGGTGAACCGCAGGTTCGCCGCGTACGGCGCGGCCGCGGGCGCGGAGGTCCCCGCCGACGCCGACGGCGACCCGCTCGACGCCGCGGCCCAGGCGCTCGCCCGGCACGGGTACGAGCCCCGCCGAGACGGCGCGCGGGTCGACCTGCACAACTGCCCGTTCCACGCGCTGGCGCAGGTGCAGACCGAGCTCATCTGCACGGCCAACCAGTGCTTGGTCGCGGGGCTGGCCGACGCGGTGGCACCCGACCGGCTCACCGCGCGGCTCGAGCCGCACCCGGACCGGTGCTGCGTCGTGCTCGAGGCGCGGCCGTAGCCGCTCAGCAGGTGCGCAGCAGGCGGTCCAGCACGCGGGTGCCGAAGCGCAGAGCGTCGGACGGCACGCGCTCGTCGACGCCGTGGAACATGCCGGCGAAGTCGAGGTCGGTGGGCAGCCGCAGGGGCGCGAAGCCGTAGCCGCGGATGCCCAGCCGCGCCAGCGACTTGTTGTCGGTGCCGCCGGACAGCGTGTACGGGAGCACGGTCGCGTCGGGGTCCTCGGCCACGAGCGCCTCGACCATGCGGTCCACCAGGTCGCCGGAGAACGGGACCTCGAGAGCCGTGTCGTGGTGCAGCCGCTCGATCCGGACGTGCTCACCCGCCAGGTCGGCCACCGTGCGCCCGAACTCGTCCTCGAACCCCGGCAGGAACCGTCCGTCGACCGTCGCCTCGGCGGACCCGGGGATGACGTTCGCCTTGTAGCCCGCGGACAGCTGGGTGGGGTTGGTGGTGTGGCGCAGCGTGGCGCCGACGAACTTCGACGCCGGGCCCAGCGCGGCGACCAGCCGGTCGATCCCGTCCGGGTCCGCCGGGTCGAACGGCAGGCCCGTGAGCTGCGCGACGCCCTCGAGCAGGGCGTGCACGGTCGGCGTGAGCTGCAGGGGCCACGCGTGCCGGCCCAGGCGCGCGACGGCCTCGGCCAGGTGCGTCACGGCGTTGTCGGCGTTCACCTGGCTGCCGTGGCCCGCGCGGCCGTCGGCCACGAGCCGCAGCCACGACAGGCCCTTCTCCGCCGTCTGCAGCAGGTAGGCACGCCGCCCGCCGACGTCCACGGAGAAGCCGCCCACCTCGCTGATCGCCTCGGTGGCGCCCTCGAACAGCTCCGGGCGGTGGTCCACCGCCCATCGGGCACCGAGCGAGCCGCCGGCCTCCTCGTCGGCGAACATCGCGACCACGACGTCCCGCGCCGGCTTGCGCCCCTCGCGGGTCATCTGCCGCACGACGGACAGGATCATCGCGTCCATGTCCTTCATGTCGACGGCGCCGCGGCCCCAGACCAGGCCGTCGACCTCCTCGCCGCCGAACGGGTCCACGGTCCAGTCGTCGGCGCGCGCGGGCACGACGTCGAGGTGCCCGTGCAGCACGAGCGCGGGCCGGCTCGGGTCCGCGCCCTCGAGCCGGACGACGACGCTGGCGCGGCCGGGCGTGCTCTCGAACAGCTCGGGGTCCAGCCCGACCTCGGTGAGCAGGGCCATCACGTGCTCGGCGGCGGCGCGCTCCCCCGGACCGGAGTCGTCCCCGTAGTTCGACGTGTCGATCCGGATGAGGTCGCGGCAGATCTGCACGACCTCGTCCTCGGCGGTCACGGACGGGCTGACGGGGGTGCCGGAGGCCGGGTGGGTGACGGGCATGCCGTCCACCGTACCGGCCTCCGGCACCGGGCTCAGGCGCGTCCGGCCGGCGCCGCGGCCGCGCCGAGCAGACCCCGGCGGGCCAGCAGCGGGTCGATCAGCGGGTCGCGTCCGCGCAGGTCGCGGAAGGCCTGCATCGGGTCGAGCGAGCCGCCGCGGGACAGCAGGCGGGCGCGGAACGTGTCGCCGTTCTCGCGCAGCAGGCCGCCGTTCTCCCGGAACCACTCCACAGTGTCGGCGTCGAGCACCTCGGACCAGATGTACGAGTAGTAGCCGGCCGAGTACCCGCCCCCGAACACGTGGTTGAAGTACGTGGTGCGGTAGCGCGGCGGCACGGGCGCGTAGTCCACGCCGGCGCGCTCGAGCGCGGCCGACTCGAACGCCTCGACGTCACCGACGTCGGTGGGCACCTGGTCGGGCGACAACCGGTACCAGGCCTGGTCCAGCAGGGCGGCGGACAGGTACTCCGTGGTGGCGAACCCCTCGCCGTCCTGCCGCGCCGCGAGCAGGGTGTCCACCCACTCCTCCGGCATGGGCTCGCCGGTCTCGTGGTGCCGCGCGAACGCCCGGACGATCGACGGCTCCCAGGCCCACATCTCGTTGACCTGCGACGGGTACTCGACGAAGTCCCGCGGCACGGCGGTCCCCGACTGCGACGGCCACCGCACGGCGGAGAACAGCCCGTGCAGGGCGTGCCCGAACTCGTGGAACACCGTGATGACCTCGTCCCACGTGAGGAGCGTGGGCTCGCCCGCGGGCGGCTTCGGGATGTTCAGGTTGTTCACCACGACCGGCGGCTCGTCCAGCAGCGTCGACTGGTCCACCAGGTTGTTCATCCATGCGCCGCCACGCTTGGACTCGCGGGTCCAGTAGTCGCCCAGGAACAGCCCGCGCCCGGTGCCGTCCTCGTCGAACACCTCGAACACGCGCACGTCCGGGTGGTAGCCCACGAGGTCGTGCCGCTCGGCGAACGTGAGCCCGTACAGCGCGTTCGCCGCGCGGAAGATGCCGTCGGCCAGCACGCGCTCGAGCTCGAGGTACGGCCGCAGCAGCGCGTCGTCCAGCGACCGGCGCTCCTTCTTGACCTGCTCGGCGTAGAACGCCCAGTCCCAGGGCTCCAGGGTGGCCTCCGGATGGTCGCGCTCGAGCGCCTCGGCCAGGTCGGCGCCCTCGACCCGCGCGTTGGCGACGGCGACGGGCGCGAGCCGCTCGAGGATGTCGGCGACGGCCTCGGCGGTCTTCGCGGTCGCGTCGGCGGCGACGTACGCGGCGTGGTGCGGGTACCCGAGCAGCTGCGCGCGCTCGGCGCGCTTGCGGGCGAGGCCCAGCAGGGACGGCCGGGTGTCGTGCGGGCCCGACGAGCCGCGCCCGGCGGACGCGCGGAACACCCGCTCGCGCAGGCCGCGGTCGCGCAGCACCGCGAGCGGCGCCTGCTGCGTGGGCAGCGCGAGCTCGAGGAACCAGCCCTCCTCGTGCCCGCGGTCGCGTGCGGCCTGGGCGGCCGCCGCCCGGGCGTCCTCGGCGAGCCCGTCCAGCTCGTCCTCGTCCGTGACGAGCACGCCGGCCGCGTTGGTGGCCGCCAGCAGGTCCCGCCCGAACGCCGTCTCCAGGCTCATGATCTCGGCGTTGAGCGCGCGGAGCCGGTCCTGCGACGCCTCGTCGAGCCCCACGCCCGCGCGCACGAACTCGGTGTGCGTGCGGTGCAGCAGCCACGCGGTGTCGGGCTCGAGCTCGAGGGCGCCTGAGTCCACGT